>JAJPHW010000027.1 GCA_021325035.1 Terriglobia bacterium | reverse complement strand
CTTACAGTTGCGCGGCAGCGCGGGATTCTCACCCGCTTCCCTCTTCATTCTTTTGTTGAGGACGCGCGAACCAAAGATTGAGTTGTGTGCGGCGGTATTTTGCCGCAGGAAAAATTTAACAGAAGGCGGAGGGTTTTGCCAGGGAGGAAAAATAGATTCCTCACCATTAAAGCGCGTTGGGAAAGTCATGGCCCACTCGTTCAGGGCAAATTCGTGGCATACTGTTTCCGATGATTGCCAAAGATTTGCTCGAAATTCTGGTTTGTCCGGCATGCCGTGGCGCGGTCGTGCTCAAAGAGGATGGATCAAGTTTGAAGTGCCAGCAGTGTCACCGCGTTTATCCGGTGAGGGATGACATTCCCATTATGCTGATTGACGAAGCGGTCATCGAATCGGCCTAGCTTCCGCCAACCGGCACAAGCGTGCGCCCCATACCACCGACGGGCCATTCCAGAATAAGACGGCCTTGCCATAAAGTGTCACAAATGAGACACGGAGTTCCGGCGTCTCCCCCAAGTTACCTCCCCAGCTAGCCCGCAACTTTCAAGTTTCTAAAGGGTTTATGAAACCAGATGAAGATTTCCTGCGTACTTGACGATAGGTGGCATGCGCGGCAATCCAATTGCATGCAACTTTATGCAGGGTGCGGGAGTCTAAAGCAGTAACCGATGTTACGGCAACCAGGTTATGGTCGGAGGTGACCATGGCAACGCAAATGGTGAGTCAAGACACGATGCAATTAGGGATTACAAACAAAGAGCGATTTTCAGCCAATGAGCTGTCTGCGCTGCGCAATGATCTGTTGCAGGGCGGGTTGGCGGACTCGCGCGAAGCTGCCGAATTGGTGCAGGTTTTTCTCATTGGCCGCGGCTACGGGGTTTCCCCGCAGGCTGCCATGGATGCGGTGGGCCGGGTCGAAATGGCCGGCTGCGCTCTGCCGGTGTTGCAGCATGAACTGGAGAATCTCGCGCTGGTGATGTAAGCGCGGAAGAACATCTCTGCGGGGAGCCTCGAACCAGCCGCTCCCCGAAGATGAACAGGTGAAAGAAAAGACAAGCCGGGCGAACCAGCCTGGCTTTCCTGTTTTTGGGGCGGCACGGCAGCGCATACGTCTGCCTCCGGAAGCCCGGAGGCAAAACTGACTGGCATCGCCATCCTTCGGGAGGAGCTTGGAGTAGAATTCGTCTATGGAAATCCGCCTTCGGCCCGAGATCGAGGAATTGATCAAGCAGAATGTACAGCACGGCTCGTACGAAACGGTGGATGAATTCGTCGAGTGTGCCGTTTCCATGCTCCACGAGCAGGAAGTTTGGCTGGCCCGGAACCGCCCCGAGATTGAGGCGAGGATTGAAGAAGGCTACGCGTCTGCCCAACGAGGAGAGCTGTTAGGCGCAGAAGCAGTGCATACGAGGCTCAAGGAACTGAAGCAAGAGCGATCCAAAACACAGCGGCGATGAGCGAATATCGGTTTACGCCGCAGGCCGTGGCTGATCTCTTCGATATTTGGTCCTTCATCGCCGATGACAACCCCTCAGCAGCCGAAAAGGTAGAGCAAGCGATTTTCCGCGCCTGCGATTTTCTTTCGGACTCGCCTCTCGCGGGGCGCACGCGAAGAGATTTGACCTCCCGGCCTCTTCGTTTCTGGGTTGTCCAGCCGTATTCGCACTACCTGGTTGTTTACAATCCTGAAAAGCAACCGCTGCAAATCATTCGAATTCTGCACACCTCGCGCGACCTTCCCTCGATGCTTCGTTAGCCTTCACGAATCAGCAGATGAGGAGTTCAGCTGACTACGGCGTAATCTCAAACACAACGCCTTGATTGTAAGTTCCGCCGAGAGTGGTCATGCCGTAGTAGTTGCCTTTTCCGTCAGGCGTCAGAGCTGCAACCGGCTGGCTGCCGTCAGCGCAGTTTGCCTGTGAGCAAAAACTGTAAATCGCGGAGATGCCGCTGGTCTTTGCGGCAAAAACCACACCCTGGCCATTCGCGCCGCCATATTGCGTGGTGCCATAAGCCGTGCGGCCTGCGCCGTCCAGATAAACTCCTGCCGCAGGATTGCCGCCGTTCGTGCCATTGAAGGGCAGCACAATCGTCTGCCAGTTACCGTTCTTTTTAAGTAATTCAAAAACTCCGCCGCAGCCGCTCTTGCACCCCGATGCGCTCGTGCCGCCCGCGCTGGTGGTGCCATATAGATTGCCGGAAGCGTCAAGCGACAACGATGATACCGGCGTGTTCGTGGAGAGCGTTTTCGAGAATAAGTGGAGCAAGCTCTGTGTCCATGTGCCAGATCCTGGCGTGAGCTGGAAGACCACGCCTCCGAGATTCTTACCGCCATAGGACGCTGTGCCGTAAAGATTGCCTTGGTTATCCATTGTCAGCGCAGCGTAAGGAAACGATCCGTATGGATTTATCCTGCCTGAACCGTTGAATGTGTAAAGTAGGGATTCGTTCCACGTTCCATCACCGAGAGGGCTTAGTTTGAACACAGTCCCACTCGCATGTTGTCCTACGCCGCCGGCACGTGTGGTGCCGTAGAGGTTTCCGACGCTATCGAATATAAGTTTATCGAAGGGGTTGATTCCGTCGTTCACTGATAATGACCCGAATGACCACAAAACGCGTTCTGTCCATGCTGCACTCGGGATTGATGGCGGCGATAACTCGAAAACAGTACCAACGATCCCGCCTCCGGCAACCGTCGTGCCATAGAGGTTTCCTGCAGCGTCCGCGACCAAGCCAGCCTCAGGCCCCGCGCCATCGGCGCAATTTGACTGCTGGCAGAACACATATATGGTCGTCTCGGACCATGTACCATCCGAATTTGGCGTCAACTCAAAAACAGTCCCGCACCCTGACGGATTGCACCCGTTGGTTTCGATATTCCCACCGAAAAACGTTGTTCCGTACAGATTCCCTTGCTCATCAGACAATAACCTGCCTTTGGGCTGGGAACCGTCACTCGGACCATTGGCACCAAAGTTATAGAGCACTTTATACTGCGCTTGACCAAACGTGAATGAACACGCAGCGAGCACGAAGACGAGATAGGCGAAGCGCTTCATTTCCACCTCCAAAACTGGGTAGAAAGCTTATCGCGTAGGCTTGAGTTTGTATAGAGACTTACGGCCTACACGCGGTTGTTCTCAGACGCATTGCTATCCAAGCCTTCCCCAAATCGTCTCAACTTCGTATTCCGATAAAGCGGGAGGCAATCAATGAAGGCGAGAGTCTGGGCCAGCATTGCAGTGTGTGGGTTTGCTTTGGCGTTGTTGCCGGCGAGGGGATTTTCCCAGCAAAATTCTACGAGCAAATCGCAGGCCTCCGCTCCGCGTGACGGCTCTCATGATTTCGACTTTGATTTCGGCATGTGGAAGACGCATTTGAAGCGATTGGTGCATCCGCTGAGCGGCTCGACGACCTGGGTCGAATATGACGGCACGACCGCCGTCCGCAAAATCTGGGATGGGCGCGCCAATCTAGTGGAGCTGGAGGTGGATGGCCCGGCGGGGCACATCGAGGGCATGAGCCTGCGTCTCTACAACCCGGATGCCCGGCAATGGAGCCTGAATTTTGCCAACAGCAAAGTTGGCAGCCTGGGCACGCCGACGATCGGCGAGTTCAAAAATGGGCGCGGCGAGTTTTACGATCAGGAAACTTATAACGACCGCGCGATTTGGGTCCGCTTCGTGATTTCCGACATCACGCCGAATTCCTGTCATTTTGAGCAGGCATTTTCCGACGACGGCGGCAAGACCTGGGAAGTAAATTGGATCGCCAACGATACCCGCGTGGATTCTCTGCCGCAAAGCGCGAATGCACAACCGCCATTTGCCGAAGGCCAGCACGATTTTGATTTCGAGCTGGGCAGTTGGAATATTCACTTGAAACGCTTGCAAGACCGGTTGGCGGGCTCCACGACCTGGGTGGATTTTGACGGCACCTCGGTCACCCGCAAAGTTTGGGACGGACGCTCGCAGATCGAAGAGTTTGAAACCGATAGCACGTCCACCGGCCACATCGAGGGGCTGACGTTGCGGCTCTTCAATCCCGAGACACGCCAGTGGAGTTTGTACTGGGCCAATGCGAAGAAGGGCGTGATTGATCCTCCGCAGGTCGGCGAATACAAAAACGGCGCCGGTGAGTTTTATGCCATGGACACTTGGAAAGGCAAAGCTGTCCTGGTGCGATTTCTCTGGACTGCAACGAGCACAAACAAACCGCACTTTGAGCAGTCATTCTCTGACGATGGTGGCAAGACCTGGGAAGTGAATTGGATTACCGACCAGACGCGGGTGGGGGAAGCGAAATAAAGTCTTTTCACGGCCGGGGACCCAGAGAGCACCAAAGTAAATTCGTGAGATCTTCGTAAGACCTATGCGAAGGGAGTAGTTCGCTGGGTCGCCCCTAATTTAAATTTCTTGCGACTGCATTTTGACCAAATCGTACATACATCTCCGTCCCATTTTGGGAAACGTACAGTATCGCGTTTTGAGGCCCGCTGGCGCATTTTGACGCAAGGATGGGCTTGCGGGATGCCGCCGTCAAAGATCATCGCCTGGGGGCCTTCCTGCGCGCAAAAATGGGCATGCCTGAGGAGGGTTGGAGGCGCTTCAAATGACGGAAGAAAACGGCCCCAACGCAGAATCAACAACTTCCACGAAAGTTCAATGACTTAGCGACGATCAAATCAAAAAGCAGATTCTTCGTCGCGGCGCTCCTCGGAATGACAACGTGGTTAGGGGGCGACCCCACGCTCACTACTCGTATCTCAGGCTCTCCACCGGATCGAGCTTGGAGGCGCGGGTGGCAGGCACGGTGCCGAAGATAATTCCCACCAAAGAAGAAACCAGAATCGCCACAATGGCTGAGATGCCGGAGATTGGCAGGCGATACTCCGTGATGAAGCGGACTGAGTAGGGAATTGCGAGGCCGATGACAACGCCAACCAGGCCGCCGCCGACCGAAATGAAAACCGCCTCCGACAAAAACTGAAAGCGGATTTCGCGGTTGGTCGCGCCCAGCGCTTTGCGGATGCCGATTTCACGGATGCGGGCGCTCACCGTGGCCAGCATGATGTTCATGATGCCGATGCCGCTCACGAGTAAAACCACCGCCGCCACCAGCAGCAGCACCATCGTTAGCGCATTCGCGGTTTTCTCCGCAACGGAGACAAGTTCAGTTAGATTGGTGACGTTATAGACCGATTCTGCGCGATGGCGTGATTGGATGACCTTGCGGATCTGCTCAGTCACGGGAATCACCATGGCCGGATCCGTGGCGGAAAAGTAAATCTGCTTCACGGTGGCCGTATCGGTAAAGTAGCGGCTCACGGTGTAGGGAATCACCATCGTGTTATCAATGACTTCCGACTGGCCGAAGGTGTTCACCCGCTCCCGGAAAGTTCCAATAATAGTAAAAGGCAGGCCGCTGAGTTTGATGACTTTGCCGACGGCGTTATCGGTCGTGCCGTAGAGCGTCTCAGCCAGTTTCTGCGTGATGACGCCGACTTTGTTGTGGGCCTGCTCGTCCTGCGCGTCGAAGAAGCGGCCAGAAATAATCACAAGATTGCGCACGTCGAGATATTCGGGGAAGACGCCGAGAATGCGGACGTCGCGCTCTTTGCCGTTGCCGATGGGAATGCGGTCATCGAGCGGAACCACGGGCGATGCCGCGGCGACGCCGGGAACCTGTTCGACCACGGCATGAACATCGTCAATGGTGAGTTGGTCAGGGGTGACGTTGCGCTGGCTGCCGCCTTCATATTCGGCATAAACCAAGTTGGCGCCAATGGATTGGATCTGGTTCAGTACGTACTGTTTGCCGGTCAATCCGATGGTGACAACCAGAATGAGTGAAGCAGTGCCAATGACCATGCCCAAGGCAGTCAGCATGAAACGTACTTTATTGCTGCAAAACGTGTCGTAAGCGAAGCTGAAAATCTCGCTGAAAACCAGCTTCGGCGGACGCGCTGGCGCCGTGGTGGTGGCCGTGGACATGTTGATTAGATGCTACGCGCCCGAATAAGACGGCGCAATCGCAGGAAGCCAGGATGGAAACGGGAAAAATAAAACAGCCCGGCTTGTTGGAGCCGGGCTGCCCTCAGGAGAAACTTCGTTAATAGTTCAGATGAAAGAGAACCACTACGATTTACCGCAACTTCTATTTAGGTTCCGAGAGAGCGCTGACGGCGGCCTGCTGTCTCCCCAACAACCCGCCGCCAGCCGTTTCTCGTTATGCCTGAACCTAGCAACGCGGATCCCACGCGCTGCTCGATTCAGGCTGCACTGCCCGTGGCATGGTTTTGCTTGCGGCTGGTTAGCTTGGCAAAGCATCCTCATGTCACTGTATTTCTGAATATAAGACGGCCAAAGGTGTCCGGTTGCTAACAGTGGTCGTGGCAACTTTTTCGACAGGAGCGGTCGCAAGCGGAGATTACGCTGCTAACACGCTACAATAGAAGCACTTGGACAATTTTTCACAACCCAGCCCGAGCGTCGGCCGTTTACGATTTCGGGAGATTTTGACGCTTCTTCTGCTCACTGGATTGGCTTTTGTGGTGCAGGGATACCATCCGGGGGCTGAAGACGCGGAAATTTACCTGCCGGGTGTGTTGAAGCTCCTAAATCCGCGGCTATTCCCCTTCGATTCGGAGTTTTTTACCGCGCACGCGCATTTGACGTTGTTTCCCAACTTAATCGCTGGATCTGTGCGATGGAGCCACCTCTCGCTGGATCATGCCTTGATTCTCTGGCAGCTCGGCTCGATTTTCATGCTCTTGCTCGGTTGCTGGAAGCTGAGTGGGTTATGTTTTCGCGACGTTTATGCGCGATGGGCAGGCGTGGTATTGGTTGGAGCTTTACTCACCTTACCGGTCGCGGGAACGGCGTTGTATGTGATGGACCAGTATGTGAATCCGCG
>JAJPHW010000127.1 GCA_021325035.1 Terriglobia bacterium | reverse complement strand
CTGATTTCGGTTTCTTCGCTGATAGAGGAAACTGGTCTGAGCCAGCGCCATTTCATTGATACTTTTCGCCAACAAGTTGGGCTGACGCCAAAAGCTTTTTCCCGTGTACGAAGATTTCAGCGGGCCCTGAGATCCGTGCACGGCGCGAAAGAGGTGGATTGGGTATCAGTCGCGCTCGGCTGTGGGTATTATGATCAGGCGCACTTTATTCATGACTTCAAAGCATTCTCCGGCTTTACTCCCTCACAATATCTGGCGAAGGCGACGGAGCATTTGAATCACGTGCCGATAGCGTGAGGAAAAGCAGATTCCTCGCGCATTCTCGCTACGCGGCGAATGGCTCGGAATGACAAGGTGGTAAGAGTCATGTCGCTACGCGCGAGGTCTCCTTCGACTGCGCTCAGGACAGGCCTCAGTCCGCTGGTGAGAGCGCGGACTTTCGGGATGACAAGGTTCGGAGCGCGCAAAAAACCTTTCCACGTCAGTTTTTTACAATACGTGTCTCTTTAGAAATGACACAATCGTTTGCATGAGGAGGATGTCATGGCAAAAGTAAAACCAATTCCCGATGGTTATCACAGCGTTCAACCCTATCTGATGATGAAGAACTCCAAGACAGCGATTGAGTTCTACAAGAAAGCATTCGGCGCGACCGAGCGGCTGTGCATGAAAGAGCCGAGCGGCCGCGTGGCCCATGCAGAAATTGAGATTGGCGATTGTTGCCTGATGATGGCGGATGAGAATCCGTCCATTGAGGCGTATAGCGCCGAGCATTATGGCGGTTCGCCAGTCAGCCTGCAACTTTATGTTGAAGACTGCGACGCGGTTTACCGCAAGGCCCTCGCGCTGGGCGCAAAGAGCGAGCGCGAGCCGGCCGACCAATTTTATGGCGACCGCTCGGCGGGAGTTCGCGATCCCTTCGGCTACCGCTGGTATATCAGTACGCACATTAAAGACGTGACGAAAGAAGAGTTGGAAAAAGGGAAGTGAGGGTATCCAACCTCTGCGCCGGGGGCGTCCACAATGGCGAATACTGACGACATATTCGGAATGACAAAATGGTCAGGGCGATGGATCTCCGCGCAATATCCCTCGCCTCGCTGGAGAAAGCGCGAGGCTTCGGGATGACAAGACTGGAAAGATTTGAGCATTTTCCGTGCAAGCCAGCGAACGGGCGAAATTGATCGCCGGCAATCTAGTTAAAATCAGAGAATGACGTCATATCGCGGACGCCTTGCGCCGTCGCCCACGGGTCTGCTCCACATCGGCCATGCGCGGACGTTTTGGATCGCCGCGGAGCGGTCGCGGGAAAATCAAGGCACGCTGATTTTTCGCAATGAAGATTTGGACGCGCAGCGCTGCCGTCCTGAATTTGTGACGGCGATGTATGAAGACCTGCGCTGGCTGGGCGTTTCCTGGCAGGAGGGCCCCGATGTTGGTGGTCTTTTCGCCCCTTATTCGCAGAGTGAGCGGCGACATTTCTATTTGAAGGCGTGGCGCGAGTTGCGAGATGGCGGATTTATCTATCCCTGTGGCTGTTCTCGTAAGGATGTGGCGGAATCTGCGGGTGCGCCGCATGAAAACGCAGACAATCAAGACGACGAACCTGTCTATTCTGGACGCTGCCGCAGACGCAGCGATGCCACGAGCTTTGACGCTCCTGCCGGCGTGAATTGGCGCTTCCGCGTCCCGGATGGAGAGAAGATTGAATTTACCGATAAGAATCTCGGCCAGCAGAGTTTCACCGCTGGCCGCGACTTCGGCGATTTTCTGGTTTGGCGCAGAGACGATGTTCCGGCGTATCAACTTGCCGTGGTTGTGGATGACGCGGCCATGCAAATCACCGAAGTCGTCCGCGGATCTGATTTGCTGAAATCCACGGCGCGGCAGATTTTGCTCTGCCGGGCTTTAAATCTTGCCATTCGTGACTTTTATCACTGCGAATTAGTCCGCGACGAAGCTGGGGTTCGGCTAGCGAAACGGCACGACGCGTTGAGTGTCCGCCGATTGCGCGAGCAGGGAAAGCGTCCAAGCGAACTATTCCGCGACGCGAGCAGATAAATTCCTTCTATGTCTCCCATCAGCTTTTTTAATTGGCCTATCAGCGATTCCCGCGTTAGCCTTAGTCGGTCATTCATACCGGATGGCGTCCCCTGTACAAAATCCGCGCACAAAAAATCACAAGGAGATCCATGTCTAACGAACTGCGTAATTTCCTCGCGCTCTCATATGACGAGTTGGAAAAACTGAATCTGGAGGCCAAGGAACAGCGCAAGAACCGCGTTCCGATGCATAAAATCCAGGAACTGCGGCTGAAGTATCTTGCCGGCGAAAAACGCATTAAAGCGGTCACGGTTTTGTTCAGCGATCTCGAAGGCCGCCTGCACATGCTGGATTACGACAAGAAATTTCTCATCAAGAGTTTCGACAACCTGACCTTTGACGGCTCTTCGATTCGCGGCTTTACGGCGCAGCGCGAGAGCGATTTGCGGCTGGGGATTGATTGGAGCGCATTCTATTGGGCGCCGGCGGATTTCTTTGGATCGGGCAAGGTTTTAGTGTTTGGGGAAGTGATTGACAAGAATGGAACGCCCTATAGCGGCGACATTCGCGGCGTGCTGAAAGGCTATGCTACGCATTTGAACAAGAAAGAAGGCTACACGCTCAACGCCGCCAACGAAATTGAAGGATTTTTATTTCAGGGCGCCGACGCCGAGCAGCGTTACCACGAGACGGGCAAGTTTGAGTATGTAAATACCGGCGGATATTACCACTCGCTGCCGGGCGATCCGCTGCGGACGTTTATTGATACGACGGCGGAGATTCAACGGGCGATGGGCTTCCAGAATGAGAAAGACCATCCGGAAGTGGCGCCGTCGCAGTTTGAAATCAATTATGGCTACGGCGAAGTTGTCGCCGCCGCCGACCAGATTCAGCTCTACAAATTGATTTGCCGCCAGGTTGCCACGAGGATGGGCATGACCGCATCATTTTTGCCGAAGCCCGTCGTTGGCGTGAATGGTAATGGCATGCATACTAATGTCTCGATCAGCAAGGGCGGAAAGAACCTTTTCTGGGACCCGAAGGGCGAAGAGAAGCTGAGCAAGCTGGGCTGGTCGTTTGTGGATCGAGTTCTGACGCACGCCAACGACATTTGCCTGATCCTGAATGCCAGCGTGAATGCATACCGGCGGCTTGATCCGCACTTCGAAGCGCCCAATCAAATCAAGGCTTCCGCGACTGACCGCGGTTCGATGGTGCGCATCCCGATTGGCAACGACAAGAGCATGCGCGTGGAAGTGCGCTCGGTGGGGCCGGATGCGAACCCGTATATGGCGCTCTATTCCATCTTCAAGAGCGGGATTGACGGCGACACTTCCAAGATCAAAAACCTGCGGCAGGCCGAGCGTTATCTTCCCGATAATGTCTATACGGCTATTGACCACTTCAATAAGTCGCAGTGGACGACGAAAATTCTGGGACCGGATGTGAAGGCGCGCTACGCCGAGCTGAAAGAATCGGCGGCGGACCGCTGCGCCCGCTCATTGGGAACGTTTGTGAAAGTTCCCGAGGTCCAGTACCACCACGAAGTCTATAACCAGTTCACCTGGAATTTATTTTAACTTCCTGGGGGTAATACTTCGGGGCAGGCGAGAGCCTGCCCCATTTTTTATTGGGATGTAGCCTTAGCATACGCTACACGAATGAGCATTACGGATTCGTGCACGGATCTGGCTCGCGACAAGACTATGAAAATTAGGGTAATACCTTCAATAGAAAATCAGATGGGATAAAGTCAGCTAGAACAAGTCCGAGTTCGTCTTGTGCGAAGCGCTGGATAAATTTCATCGCGTTTTCCACATGGAATGCGGCGTCATCGGCATTTGGATTCGAGTACTTGTGTTGAATGTTGTTCCGCTCTTCGTGGAGTAACTCGAGGTTCGGTTTTTCGGGGAATTTACATCCTACTTCCTTTTCCAGTATCTCGTAGGCCCCCCATATGCTAATTGTTTCTTTTGGATTTTTGTAGATTGAGTGACCGCTTATGCGGACTCGTTCTTTTAGAAAGAGTTCGATCGACTGGTCTACGTGAAGTAAAGCAAATTTCATGTCGGTAGTGGTATCGCTCCGCAGAAAGTGCCAGAGGCCGTGCTCAAGCACCTCAAAGGCTGATCGGACAAGTGGCGAAGACGCCGGTTTTTTAACCTTGCGTGAGGACGACTTGGCTGAGGCTTTGGATATATTTTTGGCCATACTACGGGTTGTCGAATTACTCGTCGTTGCCACGAGCCGAAGCTTGCTGGAGATATTCCTCTCCTGAACGAGTTAAAGTAAAAAGCTTTCTTCCACCTTTTTGCTCCTTCAGTTTGCCTTTCGCTTCCATCATGTATCCCCGCTTAATATCCTGGATTATCATCTGGCTAGTGTTCGAACTCTCCATTTTTGCCTCGTAGTAGCAATTGTTTATATCTGCAGCACTAAACGCTTGAAGCCCAGAGTGTTTTTCTAAATAGAAGCCAAACGCCAAAACGAAATCTGTGTGCTTCTTAAATCGGAACTGGCGGATGAATTCACCTGCAGAAATCCCTTTACCTGCAAGGGCTAGAGGATTGGCATCTCTATCCTTATCCTTCGCTTCACGTGGCGGCAGTGCTTTACCTGGCGAGATTGGTGATTGTTTTTCAAATCTAGCGAGCATCTCTAGGACGAACTTCTTGTCCCCTTCTGCTTCAAACTGGAATCCCTCGCGGACAATCTTTACTCGATACGGTACGTTAGCCATTTTCGTATTTCATCCTCCCTCAACAAAATTCGAGCCTTACAAGGAATTGCTCCTTTAGGCTTTGCATCGCTTGTTCGTGTTACTAGAGCTAACAAGAACAAACAACTACTGCGCTTGCGCTTCCAGCGTTGCATTCACATTCACCTGCCCGCCGGAAACCAGCATCTTGCGTTCCCAGGGTTTGAATCCGGATTTCTTGACGGAGATATTGTGCTGGCCGGACGCAACATTCAAAGTCGAAGGTGTGTTCCCGACAAAGTTGCCGTCGATTTCGATGTCCGCGCCCGACGGATCCGATGATACTTTCAGTGAAGGCATCGCGAAGTCAGCAGAGGTAACCTCATTCGCAGCGACACCACTCTTCACGGCTGCGACGGCCTGATTCGGCGATTTTCCGGTTTTCTCGAGGCAGTCCTGCCGCGCCTGCTGCAGTTCGCCATCCGTATAGTCCTGCTTAAGCACGATGACCTCCGCGCCTCGTCCTTGAAGGTTGCGCACGTCGTGGTCGGTCATTCTTCCATGAAAAGGAAAGCCGTCGGGGAGTTGCCCCTCAATGTACTGGAATTGCTTTCCCCGGATTCCAAACGAATAGAGGCGGCTAGTGACCTGATCGGCTGGTCCCATCCGCTTGAGAAGTACGCAACTGGCGGACGCGGCGTGACCTGCGCCGCCTTGCGGTATGACTGCGCCCGATTGTGCGAACGCTTGCGCGGCGAGAGTCAGCGCGAACACCAGCATGAGAGCACGACGCATGAAGATCTCCTGAAAGTTAATTTGTAAGGGGCCCGGTGATGCGCGAACGATGTTTCGGGGAAGGACGGAGCATTGTGAATCGGGCGGGCGGGGTTTGTCAATGGGTTTTGCGGGGAGTAGAGGGAGAAAACCCATTCGGGCCGGTGATGAGGCATGCGGCGATGGGGTCCTTCGACTGCATAGATTCATTCGCAAGCGAATGAATCTACTCCGCTCAGGATGACAAGGTGGGGAGGGCGGGGATATCTCCATTCTCAGGGATGACGAGGTGGTAGGAGACGCGCAAAAGCAGATTCCTCGTCGCTTCGCTCACTCGGAATGACAAGGTGGTGAGGGAGGGGATGGGCTCGCTCAGGATGATAAGGATGCGAGCAACTGCCGAGCTACGCTCGGCTGGACAGACGAGGACGTCTGTCCCTACGTGAGTGGATTTTGGGGGACGGACGAGGGCGTCCGTCCCTACGCTCGCTCAGGATGACAAACGATGCCGGATAGTCCACCCGGCTAATACAAAAAATTTAGCGTGCTCTGAAAATCCAACGCAACTTTGCAAGATGTGTCGTGTTCATCCTCTCGGAGTCCTTCCAACGGGGCGTACGAAGGTATGAAAATTACGGACAGGCTGATGACGAAGAGTGTCATCTGCGTATGCGGTAAAGAGTGGGAAATGTGGCGGGGAAACCTGAGCCTGCATGAAGAGGAGTATTCGTTCCGCTGCACCTGTGGAGCACGCCTCTCCAATATGAAGAAAGACTCCGTTCTGGAGCGAAAAAGCGTTCCCGTGAAAAAGAAAGCGAAGTAGCAGCTGCCGAGCTGCGCTCGGCTGGACAGACGAGGACGTCTGTCCCTACACAAGCTTGGCTGGGCGGACGAGGCGTCCGCCCGTACGTGAGTGGATTTGGCGTCTGCCCCTACGTGAGCATGTTTACTGCGCTGGGCTGCCGCTGCCTAAGCATGAGGCGGCGGTGCCGTCGGCGGATGAGCGAATGACGCCCGACTGATCGGCACAGAAAGCGCGGCGGCCATAGGCTTCTCCGATGGGAACGGCGGTCAACTGAAATTTGTTTGCGGGCGCGCCGTTGCACTGCGAAAGAGTAAAGGAATATCCGCGCCACTTTCCGCTGGCGAGGCCGCTGTTGATGAGCATTGCCTGATGTTCGTTAGCCTCGCCACCGCCGAATCCGTCGAGGTCGGAGAGGGTGCAGGTGAATCCGACGGCGGGATAGGTTGCGGCGTAGGTGATTTCGGCGGTCGTGATGGTGCGCATGGCCGATACTGTGCTTGAATCGTTGGTGAAAGTGTGGGCGGCCGGCTGCGCGTGCATCGTCGTAAACGTTGGAGCGGCAGCGTGCGCCTTGATGCCGTCGGAAACGGTCTTGAGCAGGTCTGGATCGGCGAGCGGCACGTGGATGGTCACGGAGATTTCAAATAATTTCCAGACGCCGGATTCGGTTTTCATGGAGAAGATCAGGTGCGGCATGAAGGGCGTGCGTTTCACCTGGCCATCTTTATAAGAATGGAATGAAACTTCGATGTCGTCCTGATCGCCGTGCAGGTCATCGTTTTCGATGAACATGTCCACTTTTTGGCCGGTCTTGGGATCTTCAGAAGTGAACATAATGGGGCCGGCTTCAAAGGTCTGGAAATTTTTCGATTGTGCCTGCATCTGTCCCGCGAGCGCCGTGTATTGCTGAATGTTGGTGAGAGCGCCCGATTGCTCCAGCGTGGCGCGGGTCACGGCGGGAAGATGGTTAAGAAACGTTCCCGCTTCCTTTCCGAAAAACATCTCCGACAGAGCCTGTCGCGCGGTCTGTGATGGCTGCTGCGACGTGCCTTTGGCCCACGAGCCGGGCAGGTAAGTGAGGGCGATGGCAATTACGGCAATGGCGGATTTACGCATGGAAGCTCCCTTTATCGGACAGTTTGATGGTGGCATAGAGTTCCGGTTCTCTCCAGTTACGGAGGTAAGCGCAATGGATGGAAGGCTTTACGTGCGGAGGATCCGTGGTAGAACGCGTTCGGGATTTTATGGGCAAGCGTCAGGATAACTACAACCCGCCAGGCATCTTCGCACGGATAACATCCTCTTTCGTGAAAACTGTGCAAGGAAACAACCATCTTTCTGCAAGAACTTACAATTTTCCGCTCGCGCAGTTTTCCGATCGGATTGTCTAACTCTAGTTTTTTCATAACTTTACGAAGAGACGCCAATGTGGCTTTTGATTTGCAGCGCCGCGAATATTGGTTGATTTTGCTACGGCGCAACCATGCCCCCCGGAAAAGGCACTCGCGACAATGAAGAACGTACTACTCTCCCTGATTCTGCTTATGTGTGCGCACTCGATGTATGCGTCGCCGAGCGGCTGCGATTCCATGGTTACGGGATTTCTTTCCAGTCAACAGGAAAACAAATTGTGGTCGGCGCTGGTTCAGGACTCTCACTTTTCGGCGTTGACCAACACGGCGTCGCGCGCAACCTGTGAGCGCACTGCCGATCCTGAAGCGCTGGCAACGCCCCAACCTTTGTTGAGCGATGGCAAGCCCCAAACGAAAATCGTCGTCAATTTCATTATCGGAACGGATGGGCATGTGCACAGCCCGCTGATTCTAAAAAGCACCGACGATGCGCGCGATTCCATGGTGCTGGCGACAATCCGTTCGTGGAAATTTCGTCCGGCGACCTGCAACGGGGTACCTGCTGAGGCAGATGGCACGGTCGAGTTTTCGCGCCGCTAGGGAATATTTAGGCTAAAATCAGCGCTGTGGATTCGGAAAAGAAAACGAAACCGCCTGCCGACTCGCCGAGTTCAACGGGAAAAGAGTCCACCTCTTCTTCGTCCGGCCGGAAAACCATGAGCGACGGATATGTGCCGCGCATTGATTACGCTTTGCGTGCGCGTTTGGCGCGAGAGGCTGGCCAGGATGCCAGCAAAGATCCCTTAGCCAGCAGTTTCGATGCGGATGAATTCGACGCAGAGATGGATGCGGAAAGCACGCTTCAGCGAGCGCTGAGTGGCGAAAGCGAATTGGGCGGCGCGTGCCGAGTCTGCGGGAAGCACAATCCGGCGGGAACGCGCTTTTGCGCGGGGTGCGGAGTGCCGGTAGAAGCCGGGGCAAAACGCGCAGCGCCGTGGGAAGTGCAATCGCATAGCGGACAACATCACTACCACCACCATTATCATCACCACTATTTTGGGCAGGACCATGCGGCTCCACAGGAACGCACGGCGATTTCCGCGCCGGTGGGCCGCGACGCCACAACGCCTCGCGTCGCATTGACAGGGAGCGGCTTGAGCAGAGCCGAGGCTGCCGTGCGCAAACTGGCGCAAGATTGGGCGCAGGCCTGCAACACAAAACATCTCGACGATCTGATTGAGCTTTATGCCACCGACGCACTCGTTATGCGCCCCAATGTGCCACCGGTGCGGGGAACGGCGCCGATCCGCGAATTGTTCTTTAGTGTGTTGGACGCGGGTTTGGGCGAAGTGGAAATGGACACCGTTCGGGTGGAAATTTTAGGCGATGTTGCTTATGAAGCGGGCCGCTGCAAAATGCTGGTTCCCACGCCCATGGGCAAGCGTAGGGAAGAGCGGGGCAAATATCTGATTGTGTCCACCCGGCAGGCTGGAGAATGGAAAATCGCGACCGATAGCTGGTCGAGCGATCTGAGTTTGGATGTGGAACCCGTAAGTCCTCGCGGGCGCAAGTAGGATTAAGGCGTTACTCCAATCATCTGCAAACTTTGCCGCAATTTTTCAGTCCCTTCCATTTGAATCACCTTCATTCCCAATTGGGCCGGAGCTTTAAGGTTCTCAGCTCGATCGTCAATGAAGCAGCATTGGCTGGGAGCAGATTGAGTAAGATCCAACGCCGTGCGATAAATAGCTTCGCCGGGTTTGCGCTGCGCCACAAAGCATGAACTGACGAACAGGCTGAAAATTTCCACGAAGCCGTACTTCTCGATGCGATAAACATTCAATTCTCGCGATTCATTGTTAAGCGTGGCCATTTTGTATTTACCGGAGTGAGCCAGCTCTTTGGCAAATGCGAGGGAATCTGTCATAGGCTGCGACAGATGCAGCATGCAGTCTTTGAACTCCTCTTTTGAGAAACTGCGTGGACGAAAGAAAAT
>JAJPHW010000166.1 GCA_021325035.1 Terriglobia bacterium | reverse complement strand
GTTTTCCTGAATTCTAGCGGCAAAGACCTTACGTTTGAATAGTGTTCGATCGGGTGGTCAAAAATGAGCCCAACCTGATGATGTAGAATAACTGAGTTAACCCCATCCGCCTCCACGGCGGATTTCTTCAGTCGGGACGTGGCTCAGCCTGGTAGAGCACTCGCTTGGGGTGCGAGGGGTCGGCAGTTCAAATCTGCCCGTCCCGACCAATTCTCAAATTTCGCGTGTTGAAAGATCAGATCAAACGGCTTTCTGTATGACGGGATTAGATTTACGCCGTCCGTCTTGCAGTTCAAAAGCACTGATCTCAGCAAATCGGCTCTCTCTGCTGAATTCCTCGTAAGATATAGTGAATGCGCCTTGTTAGCGAGTTCAAAAATCCTTTCGAGATTTAGTAAATTTTCGTCTGAAAGGGGTGCGTTCAAGCTCTCGGAAGAAACTTCCAAAGTTCGTTCTTGTTCTCGATATTCAGCCTGTTTGCGGCTCCAAAACTCTTCATCAATCCGCCCGTCCAACTTGTCCTCGTAGAGCTTATCCATACGTGTCCGCAGCATTGAGAGTCTCTGTGTGATGCTTGCCAAGCGTTCTAGTCTCTGGCGTTCGTTCCGTTCTCTGTCGGCATTCAACGATGAAACAATGCCCTGCGCGACTTGCTCCGGTACGTAGATGTCTTTCATTAACTGGCCGAGTTGATCTGACACTTTTTCTTCTCGCATGTACGGAAGAGAACACTTTCCGCGACCTTGTGAGCAGCGGTAATAGATGTATCGCCCTTTCTGTAATTCGCTCGTTACCGTGCAACCGTCGTGGGCGCATTGCAAGAATCCAGCAAACGCGAAGTTATGCTTTCGTACTCTCGCTTTGTGCCGCCCTATAAAGACATCCTGAACACGCTGAAACTGTACTTTCGAGATCAATGGTTCGTGATTGCCTTTAAACTCCTCGTCTCGCCAGATGAAATTCCCGATATAGAACGGATTCTTGAGCATCGTTTCCAGATATGAGCGATTGATCTTGACTCCCGTCTCTTTCAGAATCGCCGTTCTAAGACTCGCAAGCGAGTGACCGCCCGAAGCATACAATTCGAAAACACGTTTCACGATAGTGGAACGTTCTGGAAATATATCTATCCCTCTTGTCGTCCGATTGTTCTTGTATCCGAATGGCGCATGACCCGGATAAATGCCTTGTTCCGCTTTCTCCCGCATGCCCTTCTTGACTTCCTCTTTGAGATTTTCGACGTAGTGCTTCGCGACCGCGACATGGATGTCGTGCATGAACTTGTCCTGTGGCGGCGAATTCTTGCCAATGACTTGCCCTTCCTTAACCAGATGAATTTCGACTCCACGGTTCTCGACTAGAGCTTCAAATGCCAGAGTGTCAGTGCGATTGCGATAGAGCCGATCTGTCTTTTCAACAAGAATGATCCGAGGGGTACCCGGCGACTTCAACAGTCGCATCATTTCGTTGAATTGCTTGCGGCCCGGATTCTTTGCCGACTGCACGTCTATGAACTCAAACTGGATGTGAAAGCCTCGACCGCGTGCGTAATTGGTGAGAAGTTTGCGCTGTGCGGGAATCGAATAGCCTTCACGCTCCTGCTCACGACTAGACACCCTGGAATATGCAATCGACGGAATCATTCAAATACCCTCATCCAAGGCACCCTATATTAGTGGGCCCATAGGGTTTTGCAAGGCATTTCTAAACCAGACGTGAAATTCTTAGTCTCCGGTCTTAGCAACTAGTAAACGCTCATTTAACTGCGTTTCAATCGCTGTAAACATTTTGTTAACAGATTCCCGCAGCAGGTCTGAGCACAGACGATCACGAAACTCTGCGAAACACTGTGCGCAAAACGGAACGGAAACCGATGATCGTTGAATACGTTTGCTTATTCCAACAGTCGAGGTGATGACGACCACTGAATAATTCGCGTTCGCCGGGCAGTTGCTACATAACTTTTGCATTTGGATTCGCCTCTCGATCCCATTGATCTAGTAATTTGAAAAACTTGATCAACTCCGCGATCTCGTTCGCTTCGATCTCGTCTAAGCGCAGCTCTGTGCTCTTGGTCAGACTCTCCAGTGCATCGGAGTTCAAGACATCGATCTGTGAACGCCGTGCCATGAGTTAACTGGCTAACCCGCTATTCGCAAGCTGCTCTAGTCGCAACAAAAGATTCTCTATGCGCTGTTTGAGAAATGTCCGAGTGCGATCTTTGTCATCATCGTCGGTAAAGATGCCGAGTAAGCCGTCGAGCTTACTGAGTTCTTTCTTTAAACCTCTAAGCTCGGTCAAGATCGCCTGAATCTCAAGTAGCACACGCGCATGTTCACGAAACGGAAAGTCTTGTTTGCGAAGCGTAGATATAAGTTCTGTGAGATTTAGAACTCCCTGACGGCCCCGAACGAATATCTGCATTCCGCATGGATCACAAATGAAGTATGGTTTATCGTTCTTATCTTTCCTTTGTTCCAATTCTTGACTACATAAGAAGCAAGGTATCTTTGGCATAAACTTTCGATTTTTCTCTAACGTTACGTTGTAATCTGCGGCCAGTAAGCCTACTCCACTGAAATTGCGAAACTGCATAGAAAGCCGTCCTGGTCGTTTTGCACGTCTTTCGCGATGTCCGATAGCCACGAAAACAATCGAAAGATTGAATGCTTGTGAAATTTCCACTCAAGCTCGCTCAGCGTTTTAGTAACCAATCGAATAGAACGAGACGTAGTGACCCGCCGGGCACGCTTCGGTGCTGACAAGAGCAAGTCCTTGGTCAGATATTTGGCGAGATAGTGAGAAACCCTGTGAATATCTACCCATCGAATATCCACGATTTTGCCGCCACCCACCGCACTCCAACTTTCCGAAATCCATTTCTGCTCTATGAAGCGATCAACAAGAACGTGCAGATGAGCAATGCCCTGTTGCGTAAATTCCAAAATCGCGATGTACTTGATCGGAGCGCCGTAGCGTCGGCGGATATACGTGCGAAACTTGTTGAACGACAAGCGCAAGTACCGAGTTGAATCACCTGTGATTTTCGATGGATCGAGCGTTAGAGTAAGAAAGCGATTTAAGCCTTCCCGTTCCGCAACCTCTGAGATCAGATGTTTGTAGAGCTTAGCCTTTTTCGGCCCACAGTCCTCGCAGCTCCAAACCTTACACTTGCTGCGAAACATGATGACCGTTGAATCGCCAGCCTTTCGGCAAGAGAGCGTTGAGATGCCACAATTTCGATTTCTGTGTTTTTTGAACTCTCTCTCGTCCAGACTTTTGTTTCGATTATTCTTTAGCTTGTCAAGAGAAGAAACCAACCCCTGCTGCGTCCCTTCGCTCCGCAGCACGGCGCTCGCTCCGCGAACGCCGCTGAGAGCTCCGCTCTCAGACTCTCGCCCACTTTTATGCTGAGAAGTGTTAACAACAGAATATGGTGGGCAAGCCTCCGAGTTTCGTTCGGCTGTTGGTGGAGTTGTTGGCTCTCTCAGCCCCGGATCGGAGTGGTCAACCGATGGCCCGGAATTAGATCGAACCGCACCCCGCTCGCCCATATTTGACTGCCCGTTCACTTTGTTTCCTTTGAGTACGCATGTTGCCTTTGCCTTTCATGTACATCAATGAATAAAAAAGTTTTTGCCATATCGCCTTCGAAGTTGTACAAACGACTTAGCTTGCATGATTGACCACATTAAAGAATTCCAGCTTTCCAAGTTCGAGGTCAGCAGAGAAGTTGCAGAATGGAAGTGGTTCTTTTCGGGGCTTGCAAAGGGATTTCACGCAGAACTGACTATGAGGCTGGAAGTGCCAAGAGCACCGCTGCAAAACCATCCGGCGTTGATAGCTGAACGAAAAAATAAACCGATCGATTGGAAGCTCGTGACAGAAACTTCTAAGGCTCTTCCGCCCCAATACCGAATGTGGAGATCATTGCTCAAAGCAAAGACAGTTCGACAAGTACAGAGGCTATGCAGGGAATCGAGGTTCTGGGCGGATCACATCGATCATATCGAGAAGGCGAGAATTTCTTTTAATCTAGGCCGTCTCGATGAACTGGCGAAGCCTTGGTTGGCCGCGCTTAATGAGAAGAGGTTTCCGAAGTCAAATCGTCCGTCTTCGCAGACTAAGCAAATTGATTTTCTTGCACGAGCGATGGCTGGGGCTTCCAAGGGCCTAACGGCGCGTTATGCGAACGAGAAGTTCTCGAAAAAATAATTCCGTGAATAGCTTAATTGCAATTCGGCAGAATGAAGTGCGAAATTCTCGTCTGCCACGTTGGATTCGTTAGCTGCGCTACGTCAAAATATTCGTTGACATACCAGAACGTGCAATCATCCACTGGATCGACGCTCATACTGGTGTACGTACCCCAGTTGAAGGCATTCTCTTCATCGGCAGTTCCAGACCACAGGCTGATTTCCGTTGGCGCTGTCCTCTGCTGCAAATTCAAATAGGATGCGCTAATCGATGGGTGTTCCGTAAGGCTGGATACACTGTAGCCGACAGCCAGATTCCCTGCTTTATCCTGAGCGGCGCTGGGCATGAAGCGATAGTTCTCATCGCCGGGATTAATCGTTCCTGTATGAATCGTTTTGTTATTTCTGAACTCATACCACTGAACACCCGTTTGCGATTGCGGCCCACTACCCACCTGTACAGTTTGAGAAAGCACATACGACTGGTATGGCTTGCTCCCGGTGAAGCTCCTGAAAGTCAACCGTTGCATCAGGCGATCTCCAACGGAGTCGATGTACTGGCTCGTCTGCGGCGTACTTGGCTCCGGCACGCACACTGTATTTGTAGGCAACGAAACCGAGTAGCAACCCTGCGTGTAGGTGGGCACGGTAAATAAGGTCGGCCCGGTGAAGGTTGTCAGAGTTGGATTATTCCAGTTCACATGAAATGACCACAAATTCAGCTTGTTCGATGTGCTTCCGCCCTGCGGATTTTCGATACTGATGAACACTTCCTGCGCCCCTTTCGGAGGAAGGTTCGTGCCATCGAAATCCGCTGGCAAAAGACTGTGGGCGTAAAACAACCCCAAAGGTGTCCCGGGATAACGGAAACATTGCGGCGGTCGCATCGTGGTGCCTGTAAGCATGTTGGTTCGGTCGAAGGCGCAGGTGACAATTCCAACCTCCGCGTAGCCTTGATCCACATCTTCAAGATCGATGGTCACATAGTAAGCGTCCGGCCATACAGCAATCTTCGGGTAATCGGGGTAGTAAGTATGTGTCCCGTTGCTACCAAGAATCGGGTTCAACACGAACATGTAGGGGTACCATGCGAAGGTCGGAGAAGTTAAATCGTCCGTATTAGAAATGGCGATGCAATACACATAGTTTCCATCGGGTTCAATGCCCTGCCTGCGTCCAAGCACCCAACGCTTTGCGATCTTGTCGAAATTAAGCTCCGCATTACCACCCACGTCAACGCAGTCCTGCATACCGTGAAACCGCCACGGCGTGCTGCCATCAACCGGCGTTGAGTAGATCGGATTGCCGGTCGCCTTATCGAAGCCCTGATAAACAGGATTCACCCACTCCATGTATTGTTTGGTGCCAACGGCTCCGTTGGGGTCAACATTCAGACCCGCGTATGAGTAGGAAGAGGCGTCGATGCCTTCAAAGGTTGTTGGCATGACCTGAGCGCTCATGGCAGATGCTGCCATGAATACTAAGAAAAATAGGACGAATTTAAATGGAAATTTCATTGTTCTCCGGCGCCCCTGCCAAGATTCGCTAATCCACCGAAACCCGTGGATCACTGATGGTGCCTCATGTAAGCGACGGTAAGATCGGAAGCTGTTACGCTCAATACCGACCACCACAAGAGTCCTGCTACACTCCCCCAAATGCAAAGTTTTCGCGCCAATCCATGCTGAGAAAATAGAGACGAAACTAGCGTGATCAGCGACATCACAACCGCTACTCTGCTTGACCACAACACCATCAGAAGAAAATTGTATTCATTTAGGCCCACTACTGGAGCTAAGTGGCCATGCGTAACTAATAAATCGGCGACAGTGCAGCAATACAAAAGCAAAATATTGCCCGAAAGCGTGATAGCAGAGAACAGCAGCAGACCCCGACCCTCGCGGTTTTCTAAAGACCAACCGATCTTAATCTCACGCCAAATCCCGAAAGCAAGTATTCCAGGGACTATGAATACTAAGGCGTTGAATAGTAACTGCATGTATCAGCTCCTACATAGATGGCTTTGTGACATCGTTATTGTGCGCCGACGGCATTCCAAGGATAATCCACCGACAGTCCACATGCGCTTGTAGCATCAGAGGCATAGGTGTTGCTGTTGTTGAAAAGCGGTGAGTAGGTAGATTGTGAGGTGTTAAAGTATGAGGTCACAGTTTGGATACAGCCAGCCACACTGCAAGCGACTGGAGACTGGAATATCAAGGTACCTCCGTGTGGGCCTCCGGGAGGCGGACTGTTCGGAAGTGACTGCACTTGCAGTGTCGGCTGATTACTGAAGGGATTGAGTATTTGTAAGATATTATTGTTTGAAGGCATGCCATCGTATTGTGTGTATGTACCGTTTTGCCCGACTGTGATCCCGCAGTGGGTGGCACCTGGCGCGTCCGCAGGTGCGTCACATGAAACCGCTACGGAACAGGGCGTATTGTTTGCAGGTTTACCGCCGCAAGGATTCTTGAGAACGTAGTAACAAGGGTTGCCAGTACCCGCGATTCCCGTAGTACCACCTCCACCATCTTCTCCTCCACCGCCTCCACCTCCGAATCCGCAATAGCCGATGCAAGTTTCCCATCCGTCCCCACTATCAGAAACACAAACGGTGAAGTCATTGTCGCAGTCGGCATCCTCGTTCAGCCCCAATGGGTCCGCAAAGCTCATAGGGTTATTGGTGACGTACGAATATCGGTTCCAACTCTGAGGGTTCTTCATATCCACAGCAGCCAGCCCAGATGGATCAGGCGTCGCCCAGCGCCCTTGGAGCATATTGTATTGCCGGAAGCGGAAGTGCGTAAACACGCCGTCCGCATCAAGCGGAGCACCAGTAAACCCAAATCCGTCGGGCGATGGACTGCTGCACGGGCTTCCGTCGCCGAACGGAGAGTTGCTACACGTTGCGCTGAACGTTGTGGTGCCACCTGTCAATTCCGCATGCGCCCGCATTGTTCCCAGATAGTCGCTGTAATCAAACCAAGTCGCATAGGAACTCGCATAATCCACGTAAGCGCCGAGTGGCTGGCTTCCAACATAAAACTCATCCACGGGCGAGGTCGTCGTACCCGTGTAGTAAGTTAACCGTCCCAAAGGATCGTAGAAATAATCGGTCGTACCTGCGCCGGATCCCGTAATCGCCGCTTCCACCCGATTGCCAAAAGCGTCATAAGTGTAGGTTTCGCCTACGGCAGTTGTCGTTGCGGTGCGCATTCGATTCTCGGCGTCGTAAGTGTAGGTATCACCTAGGCTATCCGTAGTCATGTTACCTGCGGAATCATAGACGACCCCGCTGCCATTAATTTGGTTATTGGCATTGAAACTGAAGGAAGGGTGATTGCCGGTGCCCGCCGAAAGAATTTGTTTCCATCGGTTCCCAAACTGATCGTATGTGAATTGAAGGCCTTGGGTACCCTGACCACCCGGACAACTTACCCCGGAACAAGAACTCGAATTCAAGCGGTTCAGGTCGTCATAAGTCAAAGTCCAGTTACCATTCGCAGGGTCGGCGGCACCGACCACATTTCCATTTGAAGCATACGTCGTACTCCAGTTGTAGCTGGCCACGTTGATGCTGGTAAGCCATCCCCGGTTGTTGTGTGAGAACACCCGATGACTGCCATCACCTGTGTTCGCAACCGCAATTTGACCTAACGGATCGGTGTTGATAACCGTCAGTAAAGCGGAAGGATGGCTTTGGTCGCTCCAACTGCTCGCTATCGAAGTTAGATGCTGGGCTTGATTATAAGAATAAGAGAGAGTGTAGCCATATTGGCCCGCGTTTTGTTCGGCAAAGTTTTCAAAACCTGTTATATCGCCGAGATAGTCGTACGCGAAACCGAAATGAGCCTGCCCCCCGGAACAATTGCCCAAGGGGGTGCATTGCCACTGGTTTATAACCCTGCCCATCTGATCGTAACTCAACGTGGTCATCACGTGGTTATTGTCTGCAATGGCGTTAGTAAGCCGCCCCAAACCATTTTGAATTGTAAAGGTGTTGGCCGAAGTTTGATCGTACTGAAAGGTAACCGACGGTGTTTGCGGGCTGTCGTTATAGGCAACGTTCGTAATTCGGTGCAATGCGTCTGTTGTATAAGTGGTCGTGGTTTGCAGGCTTCCAATTTGATTCGCTCGCGGGCGTATCCGGGTATACAGGTCGCCGGGTCTTTGCGTGTCATAGGCATACGAAGTAGTGCCCGATTCTGGGTTTATCTCCTGCACAAGGCGCGAGAGTCGGTCGTATTGATAGCTTCGCGTGTTTAATCCGGGTTGCGCAACGGAAACAAGGCTGCCTGTGGAATTGGCGGCGTAGGTGTATGTAGTCGCAAATCCTTTGAGGGAATTGTTCTGGGCGCATGTAGAAGGTGCAACATTATTCGCCTGCGTCGTTGTGCTCACTTCGCAAATGGACGCAATTCTTCCCAGTCCATCAGATTGATAGAGTTTCACTGTATGTGTTCCGTTGCTGTTATTTCCTTCGTCCGTCACGGTAGTGACGTTGCCGGAGTAGGAAGCGTTCCACGTGCTGCTGTCCTGGTGAGTCAAGGTCACAAGCCGTCCGAGCGCGTCGTAGATGTATTGGGTCACGCCGTATGTGGGTTCGGATGTGCTACACGTCCTGCACGGATTCGATATCGCGTTGACTCTTCCCAAGCCGTCGTAGCCTACGCTGACTGTAGTGTTTCCGTCAGGATCATTTTGAACCTGAGAAGTAGAAACGCGGCCCAGACCATCAAAGTTCGTGACCTTCGTGACGCTTTCACCCAGATTCATGGCAGAGACAGTTGTCGTGGAAAAAGGTGGGGTAACCGTCTGGTAGGTGATATTGGTCGTCCCTTGGTCAAAATTGGTCACGTTCGTGGGTCGCCACCGCAAATCATAGGTATAGCTTGCCGTGTTCTGATTCTCGTCCTTAACGGATAATGGCAATCCACCGTTGCAGTCCCAAGTCATGGATCGAGATAGACTCAGAGGCTCTGCTATTGAGGTGGGAAAAGCATAGTCGCAAGATGCATTATTGGTTGAAGAATAAGTGTAAGTTGTCGGATTGGAAATAGAGGAACAACTATTGCTCGTTGTGCTTAGATCGCCACTTTGATTCAGATTGCCGGTGTCGTAATAGGTGTACTTTCGATACAACGTTGTACTACTGCTGGCCTGAACTCCTATAGTTGTTGGGTTTCCTCGCGATCCACTAATCGAAACGTGCTGCGTTGCGCCGGAAGGAGTGACCGAACATTCGTCATAGGCGTAGGAAGTCATGGATTCGATATTGCCGCTTCCATCCTTCACGGTCACACTCGCTGGGCGATTGATAATCCCGTTACCTAGAGAAGTATTGTAGGAAATAATGGTGTCTTTTAGGACTGTTGTCCCGTTGTAGTCAATTTCCTTGTCTTCGGTAGGAAGAACGTACGAGTTGTACGAAACTTTTGAAATGGCATACGAAGCGAGACCCGCGGGCTGACGATACGCGTCTTGCTCAGTTATGGGGGAGGAAACTGATTCCGTGGCACAACCTGTGGATGTATTGTTCCAACAATTCCAGGTCGTCATCAGCAAAGTGCTTGCACCCTGATAAACTTGGCGCTGTGTTTCGTAGAAATAGCCGCTTCCACTTCCATCTTCTGCGAAATTAATGTTGGTATAGTTGTTTTGTGGATCAACCACGGTCGTGGTGTATGCAAGACCGCTTCCTGATCGTGAATACGTCGTGGTTCCATCGAGCGTGGTTCGGCTGATGTACGACGTGGTTCCGTCTGTATAAATTCCGTTATATCCATTTGGGCCGCCTTCATAGCTGTAGGAGATGGTTCCTCCCGAAGGAAGAGTGATTGACGCGATTCTGCCGGTTACTGCACTACTGCATCCCGTTAGGGAACCGGGCGTTGACTCATAAGTAATCGTGTAATTACTTGAATCCGCCAATGTCACACTTGTAACTAAGTAAGCGCTGGTTGGCGGATATTCCGCAATTCCGGGTGCATTAAAATTTGTACACACAGTTTTCGGGGTGTAATTGAGCTTGACTGTTTCACTACCCGAAGGGCCGTTGTATGTAAATACGGATGAATTGGGAGCACCGCCCGAAATCGTCAATACATTCGTATTAAGAGTGTCCTTAAATGTCACGCCGTCCGTGGTCGTGATTTGATTGCCGTTCGGATCAGTTACCGAAGCGGCACCAGACCTAAGGCCTACCGGTATTACCTGAACGGCACCATTTGGCGAGTTGACCGTCCCAGTGTAAGAACCAAGGGTCACATAGTTCACGGTAATCGTATATGCAGAGCCATCGTCGGTGGTACCTGTTGCCGTGGTAATACCCCAGCATGCAGTAGGAGCCACAAGATAGAGATTCCTCACATGATGGAATGAACCCAGTGAGTCAACGAAGCCAGAAAAATAGATAAAAACTTCCGGCTCCGTATGGACTCCACATATATGTTGTGAAAGGGATAGCGTAGGTGGGGGCACATATCCTGTTGCAGCATCGGTTTGCGATTGCCAACCCCATCCGCCGATTGGCTGCCAAGTCAGAACGTTATTGACCTTCATTGGTGTCCAAATTGAGCTGTCGTACCCGAGGTTGTAATTGAATGGAATGCCGCGGCCTGTCTTGTTAACGACGGGAATAGAAAAGTGCATATTCAGATTCCCAAGGTTGATGACATCGAAAGGCCCACCACCAAAACTATTGAATTCAGGCGTTCCAGTTACAGGGGTTTGCCCGAATGATAAGTTCGCAACGAAAAGAAAAATGAAGAGAATCAGGCTCCGAAAGGATTTAAATGCAGCAAGATTTGCAGACACGCAACCGTAGGACATTGCTCCTCCGAAAAATATCTTTTTGACAGAGATAAGGCAATGCGCGACGAGTCAACGCGCTTACAGATTTCTTAGGGGAATCGTGATGCAAGCCCTGCGACTGAACTTCCAATCCTTCAGTACATTCGGCTTGTATCGACGGTGACTGGAATGAAAATTAGACGAAGAGTAAATAAGTTGTCAAGAAAAAATTTTGATAACTACCATACTTCGCAGAATTGCCAGGCCAAATTGGACACGGCGCAGATTCCGTCGAACTGGTTTACGATTGGCACAATGAGTATAGCGTTTTGCAACTGGAACGAGACGCAGCAATTATCAGCCCCGACATCTACGACGACAACCGAATAACCGTTCTGCCTGTGCACCTCGTCGTGGTCTCAGGGGCTGGTGCAGAATCGAGACAACGTGTGCATCTCAAAGCTTAGGAGTATTATCCCCTTTATTGTCAGCGTTCCCGCTGTGCCAGCGCACGATTTTCATTAACGCCGCCTCGTTGAGAATTCCAAAGAAATCCAGTGCCTTAAACTGCGTACCGATAACTTTGACAGCACAACCATAATCGTCCACCGAGAGAGAATTATGGGCTGGTATAGTCGAGGTACGCTCAAAGCTTATTTGTCAGAAAGATTCTTAATATAAGAATCGCAGTCAATGTTCGCGCCGTGCGCTGTGTAGGTACCCCCTGGGTGACTTACGCAATAATTCTTAACGGTGAATTCATGCATCGTCGAATAAAGCCTTCCTGCCCGCGCCAGGTCGTCATTGTGCGATCCATGTAGTCCTTCTACAGTCAGCTCAGCGAAATACGCATCGGCGTTTGTGCGATCCGGGTCGTCTCGTTGCCCTATAAACGTTGCAGGATTATATTCCCACACGCGCCCGGTGACGCTGTCATAAAGTAATACTTCATCGAATGGTTGTATTGAGTCGCTTGTGGATATACCGGGAGCCTTCAAAGCAACGATGCGAAAGCGCCCCGGTTCAGTTCGGCTTGCCTCGGACTGCGCAGATGCCTTTGAAGGAGTTTGAGCCGTAATTGATATGCTAAGACACAAGACAGCTATTAAGAATTTCATCGGTGCCTCCCGTCTAAAGTTTTTGGGTCCTTCAGTAATTTATACGAGCGTCAGCAAGCTGCTTGAAGGAACGACGTTGCGCGCAATTTTTCTAAGCGTGTGGCCATTTGATTCGTCGTCCTCGAGCAAGAAATCATGAGAATTTTGTATGCTGAGTTCTCAATCCATGACACCATCGAAAAGTCTTATCGGTACAAGTATCCCGCCTCCGCCGAGTTTCTCTACGACGCGGTAGTGGGATACAGTCCGGCCAAGCATTGGCCTGCAATGTTAAGGAACCGCTTTGGGCAAGTCAATGAAAGCGGTGATTTGCAGCTACCCCAAGAGTTAATGGGCAGCGCTATGGCTGGTTGGCGAAAAATCGCCTTTTCACTTATTGACCTTCTCGCGTCTCAAGAATGAGACATTACAGGCTGGACGAAGACAAAAGTTCGAAAGTCGTCTGCTAGGGCCGACCAATAACTTCTCTTAAGAGTCCATTTTTGCGTTGGCAAAATCTTGAATTGCCGATCCACGAAGCGCCCCAATAAAAATGCAGCCGCGAAGCGGATGCACCAGAAAATGCCGCGAGGGGTTGGTGGGTGGGTTCTGTTTCAAATCTGCCCGTCCCGACCAACTACTAACTGCGATCGTTCTCGACTGATTTCAATCAACATTTTCGCAATCAAAACTGACACGAGCGGAATCAAAGTCCGAGAGAACTGGTGTAACTCGGGCGGAGTACAATTCCTATTTCGCGCACCGAGCTTGCGCTGAGATTCATTCACTTAAGGAGGGAACAACATGCCTACCATCACCACCAAAGACGGAACCACAATTTTCTACAAAGACTGGGGCAAAGGACAGCCCATCGTTTTCAGCCACGGATGGCCGCTTACTGCCGATGACTGGGACGCGCAAATGCTTTTCTTCGGCCAGCAAGGTTATCGCGTCATTGCCCATGACCGGCGCGGTCACGGCCGCTCCAGCCAAACCTGGGAAGGCAATGACATGGATACTTACGCCGATGATCTCGCAGCCTTGACCGAAAAACTCGATTTGAAAGATGCCATCCACGTGGGCCACTCCACCGGCGGCGGAGAAGTTGCGCGTTATATCGGCCGGCACGGAACGAAGCGGGTCGGAACCGCTGTGCTAATCAGCGCAGTGCCTCCGCTGATGGTCAAGACGGAAAAGAATCCGGCTGGCGCGCCCATCGAAGTTTTCGACGAGCTGCGCGCTGCGTATGCGGCAAACCGTCCGCAATTCTATAGAGACCTCACTCTGCCTTTCTATGGATACAACCGGCCGGGCGCCAAGATTTCGGAGGGCATCCGGGACAAGTGGTGGCTCCAGGCAATGTTGGGCGGAATGAAGGCGGGCTACGACTGCATTAAGGCCTTTTCGGAAACAGATTTCACGGAAGACCTGAAGAAGTTCGACGTTCCAACTTTAATCATGCACGGCGACGATGACCAAATTGTCCCTATCGGTGCAGCTGGCTTAATGTCGGCGAAGATCGTGAAGGACGCCACGTTGAAGGTGTACAAGGGGTATCCGCATGGAATGTGCACAACCAACGCGGATGTCATCAACACGGACCTGCTCGCATTCCTCAAGCAAGGCGCGGAAGCGGCAGCTTAGGTAAGGCTCTTGGTTAGTGGCGGAATGGTACGTGATTGTTGGCTGGGATCAAAGAACCGATCATCAGCAGGGTGGCAACAAAAATCATCAAAACCATGGACTGCTCTTTCTGGGATTGCACCGTTCCACATTTGCAAAGCTGGGTGCAAGTTTAAAGGCGTCCGGACTTTTTCAAGTCCGGACGCCTGAACAGCCCTCCCCCGAAGTCTGCTCAAAAACAGATTACCTTTGACCGGCTTATCTGGGAATGGCACCACAGTGCTAGAAACGGGCACGAAAGGGCTAGACCTGAAAGTCTTGCTGGGAAAGGGTTTAGAAGACTTTGACGCGAATGGTGAGGTACTTCTTGGGGTTCTCGCGAATGGCTTTAATCAGGGACTGGGTTTCCGTAAGTAGATTGTTGGTGTTGTCGAAGAACGACGGGTCGCGCAGGAACTTGCCAGCCGAGCCTTCGCCATTATCGAGGCGGTCGGTAATGTTGGAAAGTCGGGTAATCGTGTTCTGGAGCCTGTTCGCAAACTCCTGATCTTTCGTTAATTTCCCCAGTGTGCCCTTGCCAGCATTGATGTCGTCGGTCATTACGCGCACGTTGGCAATTGTTTTGTTCGCATTGTCGTAAAGCGCGGGATCTTTCAGGAATTTGCCCGCCGTGCCTTTGCCGGCATTCAAGTCATCAATGACGGCATTGAGTTTATCTACCGTGGCATTGGCCTTGTTATAGAGCGTGGGGTCGGTAATCAGCTTTCCTAAACTGCCATTGCCCTGGCTGACGTCAGCCACAAGCGCTTGAAACTGATTGACCGTAGAGTTCAGGCGGTTATAAAGACCGGGATCGTAAATCACCTTGCCGATCGAGCCTTGCCCGCTTTCCACAAATGCAAGAATGCGATCAAGGCGCTTGACCAGTGCATCAAGATTTTGCAGCGTTCCCTGACTGGCGCGGACAACATCCTGAAAATCTGGGGTGTCCCGGGTGGAAAGTTCGTCTTTGTTTTGCACCTCAGGGCCATGGGCCTGCGCGCTGTTGATGTCTATGTAGGTTTCGCCCAAGACGCCGGCGGTCGAAAGCGCGCTCAAGGAATCTTTGCGCAAACTCTCCAGATATGCGGTATTCACTTTCATCGTGACTTCCACTGGAGTAGCGCGCCGCGAGGGATCGGAAACTACGCGGATGGCGGAAACATTACCGATATCAACGCCTTGCAACCGTACTGGCGCGCCCACACGAAGGCCACTGGCATTGTCAAAATAAGACCGGAGAATGACGCGGCGGGTAAAAACGCCACCGGTGCCGCTCATGAGAAGAATCAGAACGCCGAGCGTGATGCTGGCAGCCAGCACCGTTACACCAACCTTCAGTTGAGACCACTTCAACTGACTCTGGCTAGGCACGAGTTCTCCCGAGCGAAAGTGCGGATTGCCCAAGCATTTTGAAAATCATAGCAGACGAAATCATGACAGAGTTTAGTTTTCGAGGATCACTTGTGCGAAAGCTTGTTCCGTTGTGTGCGTAAGCGATAACGCAACGTTTGTGGTCTTGAGTTTTGCGGCGAATTCGGCGGCCCGGCCATAAAAAGCCAGCGTTGGACGCCCTCCGGGCTTGCGTATCACTTCGATGTCCCGCCAGCGCACTCCATAGTTCCAGCCAGTGCCAAGGGCTTTCATGGCCGCTTCTTTGGCGGCAAAACGGGCCGCATAGCGTTCCACGCGGTTGGCCTTTGAATCGCAATAGCGGATTTCGCCATCCGTAAAAATACGCTGAAGAAAGCGTTCGCCGAAGCGCTCAATCGAGGCGGCGATGCGTGGCACTTCCGCGATGTCAACGCCCGTACCGACTATCATGGAGTTACGTTAGCACAGCAATTGGTGAGATACTTTTAAAAACAGCTTACGAGGATATGGGATGTCTGAACATAAAGTTTTTTGCGTGAAGTTGCAGAAAGAGGCTCCGGGACTGGATGAGCCGCCTTTTGACACTGAATTTGGCCGCAAGATTTATGACAATGTTTCACAGGAAGCCTGGAACGGCTGGGTCGAATTCTGCAAAATGCTGTTGAATGAATATCGCCTGAATCCATCGCGCCGCGAAGACCAGGAAGCCATCATCAAACAGATGGAGCAATATTTCTTTGGTGCGGGCGCTGCGCCGCCCGAACAATACGTTCCGCCTTCGCGTTGAGCCGGATTACGCTCCATTCATTGGACTTAGCCGGGATAAAAACATTCGAGACTTGATGCGCTCGGCCTTCATCTAATTGGGTGAGGTCTGACCGAGTGAATAGTACGATCGAAGCGCCACAGCAAGTTTCCGAGAGCAAGACTCCTAAAAACCATCGTTCGGCAGCAAATATTGCCGTGTTTGTAGGCATCATTCAATCGATTTTGTTGCTAGCGCACTGGTTTGTTTACCAGACTTGGGCGACGTTTCAGAGGGGCGCAAGCGAAACTGAAATTCATGTCGTCCAAATCGCCTTTGCTGTTCTTTCTGTGAGCTTTATGGGTGCCAGCCTGCTTGCCCACCGCTACTCCAATTTCCCGGCCAGAGTTTTCTACAAGGCAGCAGCATTGTGGATGGGACTTTTCAATTTTCTATTTCTCGCTGCATGTTTTTTCTGGGTGGCCTCCTTGGGAACGCGCGTACTTGGCTTGCATTTCCCCGCAACATTGGCTGGTGAGGCCTTGTTTGCGGCTGCATTCATTTTCTTCCTCTACGGGACAATCAACGCGCGCATCATTCGCACCAATCGCATTGCGGTCAAACTGCCGGAATTACCAGCTGCGTGGCGCGGACGAATCGCTGCGCTCGTATCCGATATTCATCTCGGGCCAGTCAACGGCGAGAGCCTGATGCGACGCATTGTTGCGAAACTCGCAGATTTGCAACCCGACATCGTTTTTGTCGTGGGCGATCTTTACGACGGCACTAAAGTTGAAGCCAGGGCGGTTTCATCTTCATGGAAAGATCTCGACACGCCGTTCGGCGCTTACTTCGTAACCGGTAATCACGAAGAATTCGGCGATCCTGGCGAATATATCGAGGCCGTGGAAGCAGCCGGCATCCGCGTTCTGGACAACGAAAAAATCACGTTGGATGGTTTGCAGGTTGTGGGCGTGAATGATCGGGATCTGGCTCATCCAGAACGCCTGCGGTCCATTCTCGAATCCGCCGATATCAGCCGCAATCGAGCCAGCATTCTGCTGGCGCACACGCCGCATAGGCTGGCCGTCGCGGAAGAAGCGGGCATCTCATTGCAGCTTTCCGGGCACACTCATGGCGGGCAAATCTTCCCCTTCACCTGGCTTACACAAAGGATTTTCGGGCTCTATACCTCCGGCCTTAACCGCTTCGGCGAGATGCTGATCTATACATCCACCGGCGTCGGCACATGGGGACCACAACTGCGCGTTGGGACAAAACCTGAAATCGTGCTGATTGAATTCGCTTAGCGGGCTTTCGCTGCAATCCGCGAGAGCATCGCATCGTTTATAATCCCGCCGTTGCTCCCAGACATTCGCTTCGTCCGACATTTGTCGCGGAGGATTTTTGCTCAACCGCCTAGGATTGCTGCTGCTTTTCATCTCCACCGCCATCCCACTTTTTGCCCAACGCGAGCCCGTGCTCAAACAAATTGATCTGCCGCATCCGTACTATTTCCGCGAGATGTATTTGCCACAGCTGACTACGGGGCCGAGTTCGGCCGCGTGGATGCCCGATTCCGAGACTCTTGTGTATTCCATGGCTGGGGATTTATGGAGGCAGAAGCTAGGCTCGAATGAGGCGCAACAAATTACGGCGGGCGCAGGTTACGACTACCAGCCTGATGTTTCGCACGATGGCCGTTGGGTGGTCTATACCTGCTATTTGAAAGACGCGATGGAGTTGTGGGTCTTAGATCTATCGAATGGAAAAACCCGGCAATTAACCTTTGGCGGCGCGGTGAATGTCGAGCCGCGATTTTCTCCCGATGGCAAGCGCATCGCGTTTGTTTCGACTTCATACCACGGGCACTTTCATATTTTTGTCGGAGACTTCGCCGACGGGGAGTTGAAAAATATTCAGCGTCTTACGGGAGAGACGCGCAGTGATTTGCCGCGCTATTACTACAGCCAGTTCGATCATGAGATCAGTCCGGCATGGTCGCCGGATGGCAAAGAAATTCTCTTCGTGTCGAATCGCAGACATATTTATGGGACGGGCGGGTTCTGGCGAATGAAAGCCGAGCCTGGCGCCGAAGCCCGCGAAATTCATTACGAAGAGACGACGTGGAAGGCGCGCCCGTATTTTTCCCCCGATGGAAAGCGGATTGTTTATGCGTCGTATCTCGGTCAGCAATGGCATCAGTTGTGGGTGATGCCGGCAAACGGCGGGGATGCGTTTCCGATTTCTTATAACGCCGACCGACCACCTTACTTTCGCGGTGGTTTTGACACGATTAACCCCAGATGGTCGCCGGATGGGGCATGGATAGTTTTTACTTCAAATCGGTGTCTAGACACTTGCCTCATGGCCCAGGCTATGGAGGGCGGAGTCATCTTTGAGGTTCATATCGATCACCGCCTCTATTTGAGGCCAATGAGCCGCCTCACAATTAGTGTATTTGATCCGTCGGGCCAGCCAATAGCGGCCCGGATTTCGGTCACGGGGGAAGACGGTCGCGCATACGCGCCCGTTGATGCCTGGGAGTATGCGGATGATAGCTTCGCCCGCTCTGACCGTCCATTCGAAGCGCACTATTTTGACATTAATGGAAGCGCAAGATTAGAAGTCCCGGCGGGGACAACATCAGTCGAAGTGATGCATGGTTTTGAATATCAGTTCGAACGCCAAATTGTCGATGTTGCTGGTATCGAGGGCGCGGAAGTCAAGTTCAAATTGAACCCGCTAAAAGTACCGGCTGGCGCTAATTCACAATGGCTCAGTGGCGATGAGCACGTTCACATGAACTATGCCGGCACCTATCGCAACACGCCGCAACATCTGGTTGAACAAGCAGAAGCTGAGAATCTCTCTGTGGTGGAAAATCTGATCGTCAACAAAGAGCAGCGAATACCCGATATTGCGTATTTCAGAACGGAGCAAGATCCGGCGTCCACTGGTTCCACTCTTCTCTTCCACGCACAGGAATATCACACCAGTTACTGGGGACATCTCGGCTTGCTCAATCTCACCAATCACTTTTTGTTGCCAGGCTATGCAGCGTATCCGGGAACCGCGGCGGCGAGTTTATATCCCATGAACGCTGACATCGCGGACTTGGCACATGGACAAAATGCTCTGGTCGGATACGTGCATCCTTATGACACGCCGCCGGATCCGGTTCACGACGCCACGCTCACGCACGAACTTCCCGTCGATGTTGCTCTGGGGAAAGTGGATTACATCGAAGTCATGGGATTCAGCGACCACAAATCTACCGCCGATGTCTGGTATCGCCTGCTGAATCTAGGATTTCATTTGCCGACAGCGGCAGGCACCGATGCGATGGCGAACTTCGCTTCGCTGCGTGGGCCAGTCGGGTTAAACCGCGTTTATGTAGAAGTGCCGAAGGGAAAGATTGAAATTGATTCGTGGCTGAAGTCGCTGAAAGAAGGGCATACTTTTGCCACCAACGGACCGTTGCTCGGCTTTACTTTGGGTGGAAAAGAAATAGGCGACGAAATCAAACTTTCCGCTGGGGAGAATCAAATTAAATTCAGCGCGTGGATGCGCTCGATTGTTCCGGTCGATCATTTGCAAATTGTCTG
>JAJPHW010000199.1 GCA_021325035.1 Terriglobia bacterium | reverse complement strand
GCAAGCATGTACTTCTGGTAGCCGCCGTCGAAATGAATTCCAGTAATCTGAAGACGTTCGCAGTTGCCGAAGTCACCGCGGCGGCAGGGAAGGCATTGTCCGCATTGCTTGCCGTGCCAGCCGACGCCGACGCGCTGTCCTTTTTGCCAGTTGGTGACGCCGGGGCCGACTTCGTCAATGATTCCGGCAACTTCGTGGCCGGGGATGCGGGGAAAAGTGATGCCGGGCCACATCGCTTCGCGCGTGAGGACATCGCTGTGGCAGATGCCGCAGGCTTTGACTTGAATGCGAACCTGGCCAGCCGCGGGAGCGGCAATTTCACGTTCTTCGAATTCAAAGGGCGCGTGGGGCTTATTAGAAACGGCAACGAGATTCTTGGGCATGATGGCTCCTCGGGAAATTAGAAAAGTTCGAATCATCCCGCCCGTGGCGCAAAAGACGCGCAAAGAACGGGGCACTCATTAACAACAAGTACAGCTCTCAACACATAGATGCATAACAGTTTGGCAGGATTCTGAAATGTGGAGTTTGCGGCAACAGAGTGAAGATTTTTGCCATCTAAAACAGGCCGAGGTACACGATCATGCCTAAAATCTGCCCGAAGTGCGGACGCGAGGGTGATCCGAATAATCTTTTTTGCGGCATGTGCGGCAAGCCATTGTTCGATGTACAGATGGCTAGGCCACCTGCGCATGCAGTGCACAGGGCAGCCCAGGAACTTGTACGAACCGCGACGATGAGGGAACCGGCGCCATCATTGAGTGGTTTCTCAATGCTAGGGTTGTCTGAAAATCCTCCGGAACCGAGCCCCACATATTTATTGGAAGATGATGCGACTTCTTCGCATTGGGGAAGGCGGTTGATTCTTTTCGCGGTGTTGCTGGCTGGCGCGGCTATTGCCGCGTGGCATTGGAGAACGCAACTCAAAGAATTGGAAGTGAAATATATTCAGCAGGCTCCAGCGGTGCAGTCCGGTACGGTGACTTATTCAGCGCAGTCGGTTTCCACAGCGGGATCGGAAGTTGCGGGAACGAATCCAAATGCGCAGGTGATGACGGCAAATCAGCCGATTGCGGATGTTCCAGGTGCGACTGAAACAAATCTGCCAACGCTCGGTCAAGCCCAAAATCCCGCGGCACAATCTATGGTGGACTCGCAACCAGAAGCGCCTACGGCTCCTGACAAAAATTCAACCCCACAAACGGCGTTGGATTTGCCAGCGAATCCTCCTGCGAAAACTAAAGCTTCCCCGAAAGATGCGCCGCCGATGATTGATTCCGATGCCATGGCGTACGAAGCGGAGGGAGAAAAGTATCTTTATGGAACCGGGGTTCCGCAGAATTGCTCGCACGCGCTGCAAGGATTGACGTTGGCAGCGGAGCGGACCAATGCGAAAGCGGAAGGCGTTCTGGGAACGATGTATGCCACCGGACACTGTGTGAATCCGAGCCTTCCGATGGCGTACCGCTGGTTTGCCAAAGCATTGCAACAGGATCCGGCGAACACGCGCATCGAGAGGCAGATGCAAGTGCTTTGGGAGCGCATGACGCCCGACGAACGACGGGTTGCAGAAGAGAGGGATTGAGTATAACCAGCAAAAACAAGGATGCGGGCCAAACGCGCGAGTTTACGCGCGGCCCGCTCAGGTCCTTCGACTCGCGCAAAAGCGGCGCTCGCTCAGGATGACAATATTTCTTTCAGTTTAATGCGAGAACGAAATGTTGATTCCCGTGGAGAGCAACACGTCGTTGGTCTTCTTTCCCGCCGGCGGATTGGTCACGTAAATATCCCCAAAGCTGTTCTGCCATCCAAACCACTTGCTGATTTTCGTGACGGTGCCAAGGCCAAACGTCGCGCGGTATTGGCTGGTGTCGTTGAAGTCAGGGAAAATATAGCCCTTTTCCGTGACGACCGTGCTTTTACCTAAATTGTGGGTCAGTTCTTCACCGAACGTCCCTGCGGCGAAGTTGTTGCTGTAGGTTCCCATGTGAATACCGTTGACGAAATTGTCATAATTTTCATGGGTGAAGTTGGCGCCGGCGAGTAAGTCGAGCTGAGTGTTGGCCGTTTTGATGAGGTGGAAACCAAGACCACCGCCGAACACGCTGCGTATGTTCAAGGTTTGCAGTTGGTCTGCCATGAAATCCGCGCCAACGAAGCCGAAGAGCCGCGGCGTTAAATTGTGGTCATAGCGAACGCCGCCCTGAATGACGTTGGCGGTGGTGCTGGGGCTGGCCCCAGAGGCATTATTGGTTGCATACACAGAGTTTGTGTACAGGCTCAATTTGTCGTTCAATCCTGTGCGCGCGGCATTGAATGCCAAAGCAATGTTCTCGGTTTCGCTATTGCCTGCGGTGAGGGCGAAGCCGAAGTTCGCGCCGCCAGTCCATCCCTGCATAAGTCCCGGATGTTGCAGCTTTACAAACGCAGCTTGCTCATCGGATGAGCGCAATGCCGCGATGTTGGCTCTCGCAACCGTGACGGGAGGCTGCGATTGCACGACGACGGAATCATCCTGCGTGGTCACGGTGCCGTTGTACAACTTCTTGTCGGCGCTGTTCTCGACATAGACGGGCTTGTCGGTGGAGAAGGACTGGATGGCGTCCATTTGAATATCCACTGAGCCGAGGGCATCGGTCTTTAGCGTGAGGACTTTGCCATCGTATTTGACGACAGTCCCGGTGAGGTGATCGCCGTTTTTCAAAGTGACCTGGTCGGCATAGGCGGCGATGGTACAAAAGGAAAGCAATGTGACTAACAGCCATTGACTGCGCATAAAAATAGAAATACTCCTGACGAATTTTGTTGGTTGAGAAGTGGCGAATTGTTGGTTGAACTCGGAGTTTTATTCTCCGAATAAGACATTATAGATGCCGCCGCCGAGCGCTCCACCGATAAGAGGTGCAACCCAGAAGAGCCAGAGCTGCGAGAGCGCCAACCCGCCGACGAAAAGTGCCGGGCCGGTGCTGCGTGCCGGGTTTACCGAAGTGTTGGTCACGGGAATGCCGACGAGGTGAATCAAAGTGAGACAGAGGCCGATGGCGATGGGAGCGAATCCTTTGGGCGCGCGGCTATCGGTTGCGCCCATGATGACGAAGAGAAAGAACATCGTAAGGACGATTTCTGCCACCAGGCAGGCGATGAGGGAATATCCGCCGGGGGAGTGTTCGCCGTAGCCATTGGATGCGAATCCGCCGGCTAGGTCGAAGCCAGCTTTTCCACTGGCGATGACATAGAGTACGCCTGCGGCGACGATGGCTCCTGCAACTTGTGCAACGACATAGGGAAGAAGCTCGGAAGCAGGGAAGCGCTTGCCGACAACAAGGCCGACAGAAACGGCCGGGTTCAAGTGGCAACCTGAGATGTGTCCAATGGCGAAAGCCATGGTGAGTACGGTGAGACCGAAGGCCAGGGCCACGCCAGCAAAGCCGATGCCCAATGATGGAAATGCCGCGGCGAGTACGGCGCTGCCGCATCCGCCAAATACAAGCCAGAACGTGCCAAAGAATTCTGCTGCTGATCGTTTTCCGACGCCCATGATAGCCCTCCGATGAAATTTCCTAAATTGGGAACGGCAAAACTCTAGCAGTTTCGTAGGAAAGAAGGAAGAAGGGAATTATTTGCAGTGGGTCAGTTTGATAGGGAAGCGAGCCCATCGCGGCGATTGTTGTGCCGCAAAGTACGCGACACACCGCGCGGCTCGCACAGATTCTTCGCCGTGCAAAGAACGCTTGCTCAGGATGACAATCAAACTGACCCACTACCAATTATTTTTCGGCAGACGCCGGGTTGGGAGAATCTTCCTGAATGTGCAGCATCCCTACGAGCGCTTGATAGAGCTTGGTGCGCGTGGCCGAGCGTTCACTGGCGCGCGTAATGTAACGCACGCGCACCTCTGTGCCTGAGTCAGTGGGACGAACGTTTACGGCCGGGGCGGCCGAAGTGGCGTGCACGTGATAGCCGGAGGCTGCGCGGCTCCATTCCTGTTCGGCAGCGCGGACATTCTCAGCAGTTTCTTTTTGCACCAACTTCTGAATGCCTTCGACAATCGGATACGGACTCTGCGCTGCGGGCACGGTGATCTGTACTTCGTCCCATAGCCACTGCCCGACGGTGGAAAAATTGAAGAAGTGGCCTTCGATGGCGAAGCTGTTGACGAAGGCGACTTTCCGTCCGGTGGGATGGCCAGTGTCAGTCCAATTGCCGGTTTCGAGGAGAACAGTACGGAGAAGATTGATTTCGACGACTTGTCCCGCAACGCCGTCAATTTCCACCCAATCGCCGACACGCATGCCGTTGCGGCCCATGAGCACAAACCAGCCGAAGAAGGCAACTACAAAATCTTTCATGGCAACGGTCAAACCAGCGCCAGCGAGGCCGAGAATGGTCGGGGTTTGACTGGGCGCGCCGAAAACCACGAAGGCGGCGAGTAAAACGGCAATGACTTGCAGCGCAAAGCGAATGACAACGCGCAGAGTGTGCAGGCGAGTGCGCTCGTGGTGAGTTTCATCCAAGAAACGGTTGAGGGCGACATCAAACAAGTACAAAACGAGGGCAATAAGAAGAATCAGCAGTAGTGAACGTAAAATTCCGAACAGAACTTTGCGCTGCTGTACGCTTAGAATAGATTGCCAATTCCCATATATTTCAGCAAGTTGCTGCTCATCCTGAATGCGTTTGTCGAGATCAGCAAGGTTTCTCTGGTCATCGCTGAAATGCTTCAGAGAAACCATGGCGTCGCTTGCTGCTTTTTTGGAAGACTGCTTGTCGCCTTTGCCTTGTTGTGCGAATCCAGCAGCCTGCTGCTTGGCAGCATCGCGATCGTTCTTTTCCGCATTTACCTGCTCTTCGAGAGTTTTGTGTCGGGTGCTTAATCTTCCGGCTTTGTCCAGCGCAGCCTGTCGGGCCTGCGCGAGCTGCGCCTGATGATCGCGCAAGGATGACCATGCGCGAAACTGCCCAAGCAAATTGGTGGCTTGAATATCCACCGGCACAAATTGAATCTGCCCGCTTTGAGCCGCTGTGTGCGATGCCTCATGGGAATTCAGCAGCTTCTGGATCTTTGCCTGGGGATCGGCTCCCGCCCTTTGGATGTCCTCCTTTGCGTCGTCTTGTTCATCCTGATCGAGTTCGAGCTGCGCTTTGGCGACGTCAATCTGGTCCTGGATGGAATCTTTCTGTTTGTCGGGCGCAGAACTCAGCTGCTTGGTGAGATGAGCAATCAGGTCTTGATCGGCTTTGACAGCGGCATCCATGCGGGCCTGCCGGGCGAAGAGTTCTTTCGTTTCTGGAGTAATAGGAGGCGTTTGCGCGGCGGCGTTGCGAAGCGCGTCGGAGAAGGCAAGGTCCACTTCGTGATCGGCGACTTTTTGGGCTTCGTGATCCAGCTCTTGCTCGGGCGGGGTTGACGCGATGGCTGCCAGCACTTGCGCAGTTTTCAGTGGAGTTTCATCCACCACCGGAGTTGGCTTGAGTTTGTCCTTAACCGGACGCGGATCCTCAGGCGCTTGCGGCGGCTCGTAGGTGAGCGTCATGCCCACGATCACCACAAGGGCAAGGATCGCCAGGGAAAGCGAAATAATCCACTGCCGCGTTTTCATCCAATTCAACATTCGATTCATTGCGCCAGCTGTTGCCCCATTATAAGTTCGGATTTCAGGATTGGGGCAGCGGGAGCCTGCGCAGGCACTCCCGATTTATGGCACCCAGTCGGCAATGAAGATATTGGTTTCGTGCGGAGCTTTGGCATTACGGTTCGAGGCCCAGACGAGTTTCTTGCCGACGGGGCTGAACATGGGGAAGCCGTCGAATCCGTCGCTGTAGGTGATGCGCTCGAAGTTGGTGCCATCGAGATTGATGGCGTAAAGCTCGAAGTTGCCCATGCCGCCAGTCGCACCGACGTTGGACGAAAAGATGATGCGCTTGCCATCGGGATAGAAAGATGGGGCGAAGCTGGCTGCGCCAAGGTTTGTAATCTGACGCTTGCCGCTGCCGTCGGCTTTCATGGTCCAGATTTCGAGAGAAGTGGGGCGGATGAGATTTTGCTTGAGCAAGTCTTTGTATTCGGTGATTTCTTTGTCTGTCTTGGGATGATAGGCGCGATAGATGATCCATTTTCTGTCTGGGGAATAGAATGGGCCGCCGTCGTAACCGAGTTCGTGGGTCAGTTGCTTGACGTGTTTGCCGTTTGCGTCCATTGAATAGATATCGAGGTCGCCATTTCGCAGGGAAGTAAAGACAATCTTTTTGCCGTCTTCGGAGATGGTCGCTTCGGCGTCGTAGCCTGGCGTAGTTGTGAGCTGCTTGAGGTTTGTGCCATCTGGATTGGCGGTGAAGATGTCGTAGCCGGGATAGAGCGCCCAGACATAGCCTTTGGAAAAATCAGGACGTGGCGGGCAGTCGGGGCTGGCCAGATGCGTCGAAGAAAACAGAATCTTCTTGCCGTCGGGATAGAAATACGAGCAGGTCGTGCGACCTTTGCCGGTGGAGACCATCTTCTGGTCGCTGCCGTCAACGTTCATAGTGAAGATCTGGTCGCACTTCACGTCGCCATGAGAAGTCTGATAGATCAGATTGGTGCCGTCGGCGGAAAAGTAAGCTTCCGCGTTTTGTCCGCCGAAGGTCAGCTGCTTCACGTTGCGCAGGTGAGTTTCCTGCGGAGTGGCTAAATCTGACGCTATGGTTGTTTGTGCATTGGAAGTTCCCAAGCAGACTAGAGTTGATGCGAGTAACGCCGCAGCTATGTTTTTCATGTGATGGCGGGTAGTTTAGCAAACTGAGACAGAAATCGCGCACAGCTTCACGTTTTTCTTTAATTCGGCTAACATTGCCGCGTCTCTTACGTCGGTTCATTAAGACAACTTCTAAGAGGGAGATAAGGCATGAATACATGCATACGCTTTTTGGCAATATCGCTGCTGGCCGCAGTTGCATTCGCCCAAAGTGATGAGATCGTTCCCAATGAAAATCTGGTTGCGGAAGGAATTCCTAAAATTCCGGCATCCCTGGCCGAATCAGTTGGCCGCTACAGCGAGTTCCGCACGGCAACGTTTGCCAACTGGAGTCCGACGAAGCGCGAGATGCTCGTGGAGACGCGCTTTGGCGACACATCTCAAGTGCACCAGGTGAAGTTTCCGGGCGGCGCGCGCACCCAGCTCACGTTTTTCCCTGACCGTGTCGGGAATGCGATTTATCAGCCGGTCACAGGCGATTCCTTCATTTTTCTCAAAGACATCGGCGGCGGAGAATTCTTCCAGATTTACCGCTACGACCTGGGGAACGGCAATATAACGCTGTTGACCGACGGGAAGTCACGGAACACGGATCCGCGCTGGTCGTATCAAGGGGATCGCATCGCCTTCGGCTCGACGAAGCGCGATGGAAACGATATAGATGTGTGGGTGGTCCATGCGAATGACGCAGCCAGCGCGCGCATGGTTGCGCAATTGGAAGGCGGCGGATGGGAAGTATCCGATTGGTCGCCTGACGGCAAGCAATTGCTAGTTGTGAACGGCATTTCTGCTGCTGAAAGTTATGTCTGGCTCGTGGATGTTGATTCCGGCAAGAAAGAGCTTCTCACTCCCAAAACAGGATCGGATACCGTCGCTTACAATGAAGCTCGTTTTGGAAAAGATGGCAAAGGGGTCTACTTCACCAGCGATCAAGATTCCGAATTTGAGCGCTTGGCCTACCTCGATCTGGCAACGCGCAAGACCACGGTGCTTACACCAAAACTCCAGTGGGATGTGGACGAGTTCGATCTTTCAAAAGATGGCCGCTGGATTGCGTTTGAGGCGAACGAAGACGGCATCAGCGTATTGCACATCTTCGACGTTAAGGCGGGAAAAGAAGTTGCAGCGCCCAAACTCCCCGTCGGCGTGCTTTACAACATTCAATGGCGGCCCAACAGCCGCGAGATCGCCTTCAGCCTGAGCACAGCCAGCCAACCATACGATGCGTACTCGGCAGATGTCACCTCCGGCAAAGTTGAGCGTTGGACGTTTAGCGAGACTGGCGGCCTCGACACTTCGGGCTTCTCGCAGCCCCAGTTGATCCATTGGAATTCATGGGACCAGCGCGCGATTTCGGCATTTCTCTACAAGCCTCCGACAAAGTTTGCTGGCAAGCATCCAGTCATTATTGATATTCACGGGGGCCCGGAAGGCCAGGTTCGCCCCGACTTCCTCGGGCGCGATAACTACTACATCAACGAGTTGGGCATTGCGATGATCTATCCCAATGTGCGCGGCTCAACCGGTTACGGCAAATCGTTTCAAAAGCTGGACAACGGCTTTTTGCGCGAAGGCTCGTACAAAGACATTCATTCCCTGCTGGACTGGATTCAAACTCAACCTGACCTCGACGCCAGCCGTGTGATGGTTACGGGCGGGAGTTATGGCGGATTTATGACTCTGGCGGTGGCGACGAACTATAACGATCGCATCCGCTGCTCGGTGGATATTGTGGGGCCGTCAAATCTGGTGACTTTCCTGGAACACACCTCTGGATACCGCAAGGACCTGCGACGCGTGGAATATGGCGACGAGCGCGACCCGAAGATGCGAGAATTCCTGGAGCAGATTGCTCCCTACAACAAAGCAAAAAACATCACCAAGCCACTGTTTGTGGTGGCAGGACAGAATGATCCGCGAGTGCCCGCCAGCGAGTCGCAGCAGATGGTGCAGATCGTGCGGCAAAATGGAACCCCGGTTTGGTGGTTACTTGGAAAAGACGAAGGACATGGATTTGGGAAGAAAAAGAACCGGGACTTTGAGTTCTACGCCACGGTGACGTTCATTAAACAATACTTGTTGAATTAAGCTGCGTCGTTCAGCTTTTTCTTCAGGTCGGCGGCGATTTGCTGGCCGTGGAAGCGGCCGTTTTCGATGAAGATTTCGTTGGTGCGTGAGCCAGCGACGATGACGCCGGCAACGTAAATTCCGGGGACGTTGGATTCCAGCGTTTGCGGATCGCAAACTGGCCGCAACTGCTCGGAGGAAAGCTCCAATCCCATGGCACGAAGAAAATCGTAGTCGGGATGGTAGCCGATGAGGGCGAAGACAAAGTCGTTTTTCAGCCTGCGCTCGCCCTCGGGAGTCTGAACAATCACTTCATCGGGGGCGATTTCCATGACATTGGAGTTGAAGTATGCCTTGATCTCCCCATTCTTAATGCGATTTTCAATGTCGGGAAGTATCCAGTATTTGACATGATTGTGCATCTTGGCGCCGCGATGAATTAGCGTGACGCGGGAGCCGTGACGCCACAGATCGAGCGATGCGATGGCGGCAGAATTCTTGCCCCCAATGACTACGACATCGTTGTCGAAATATGGGTGGGGCTCGTGATAGTAGTGCAGTACTTTGGGCAGGTCTTCGCCGGGTACATTGAGCTTGTTGGGGCGGTCGTAGTACCCGATGGCGACGATGAGCTTGCGAGTTTCGTAATCGTAGATGCGGCCGAGGCGGTCGGTAGTGGTTACGTGGAAAGCACCGTCGATTCCGGAAACCGCTTCCACTTTTTGATATTGCGCGACGGGCAGCCTATAGTGCTCGACCACTTTGCGGTAATACTCGAGAGCCTCGGGGCGCGTGGGCTTCTGGTTCGCCGTGCTGAAAGGGATGTCGCCGATTTCGAGCAGCTCGGGCGTAGTGAAAAAGGTCATGTTCGCGGGATAGTTGAACAGTGAATTGACCACACAGCCTTTATCCACGACGAGAACTTTGAGTCCAATTTTTTGCGCTTCAATGCCGCAAGCGAGTCCGGTCGGCCCGGCGCCGATGATGAGCACGTCAATCTTCATGCCGCGTGCCGCCTTCAATTGGGGCCGGGGCAGCGTCTCGGGAAGGAGTTTGGTGGTCATGAAAGTAGGGATGGAAAGAGAATGATTCTAGCATGGGGAATGCTTAGTCCCGCTTGTACTCAAGCTGGAGAATTCGCCGCAGCAAATGAAGCCGGTCGGACCTCGCGTTCAATAGCTCGAGAGAATTTGTCTTCGGCCACTTCCAGATCATAGGCGGTTTGCAGATTCATCCAGAAGCCAGCACTGGTATTGAAATAACGCGCCAATCGCAAGGCGGTATCCGGCGTAATGCCGCGCCGCTCGTGGACAATCTCGGCGATGCGAGTCACTGGCACGCGCAAATCGAGAGCCAGCCGATTCATGCTGAGACGAAAGGGCTCCATGAAATCGGCGCGAAGAATTTCGCCAGGATGGATGGGAGGAAGGAGTTTTTGTGTTTTGGACATACGCTATTGCTCCTCTATGGGCCGCCGAAGCGACCCTGACTCGCAGCTAATCCTTAGTGGTAGTCGACAATCTCGACGTCATGGGCATTCCCATCGCGCCAAACAAAACAAACACGCCATTGATCATTAACGCGAATGCTATGCTGCCCTTTGCGCTCACCATGGAGCGCTTCCAGACGATTGCCTGGTGGCGCCGCAAGGTCACGCAGCTCCGTCGCACTATCCAACTGCCGAAGCTTCCTGCGAGCGATGGTCTCGACGGTTTGAAATCGACGACTGCGTTGACGAGCATGAAGCCGCTCGGTTTCCGCGCAGCGGAACGAATTAATCACTCCCCTGAGCCTATACCGTATAGGGTTTAACGTCAAGCGTTAAATAGCGCCCTTGTTATACTGCCAAGTCAGCCTAAACGTCTTTAGAGTCAAAGGAACGATAATGCAACGGCCATCCACGATTACCCGCACCGAATCTGACAGCATGGGGAAGATTGAAGTTCCCACGAACGTGTATTGGGGGGCGCAGACGCAGCGCTCGCTGCATCACTTTGACATTGGGCGCGACACCATGCCGCCGGAGCTAATTCGGGCGTTCGGCATTCTCAAAAAAGCGTGCGCGCTGGTGAATCAGGATTTGGACAAACTTCCCGCCGAAAAAGCGAAGCTGATTGTGCAAGCGGCGGACGAAGTAATTGCGGGCAAGCTGAACGATCAGTTTCCGCTGCGCATTTGGCAGACGGGCAGCGGCACGCAGACCAACATGAATGTGAACGAAGTCATCTCCAACCGGGCGATTGAAATTGCCGGTGGGGAAATGGGGTCGAAGAAGCCGATTCATCCCAATGACGATGTGAATATGTCGCAGTCGTCGAATGACACATTTCCCACGGCGATGCACATCGCTGCCGCCGAGCGGGTGAAGAACAAGCTGATTCCCGCGGTGAAGAGCGTGCACGATGCGATTGCGGCCAAGGCGAAAGAATTTAAAGACGTAGTGAAGATCGGGCGAACGCATTTGCAGGATGCGGTGCCGCTGACGTTTGGACAGGAATTTGGCGGATGGGCGAGCTTGCTGGAGCGTGACGTAAAGAGATTGGAACAAGCGCTGGACGGGCTTTACGATCTGGCGATCGGCGGAACGGCAGTGGGCACGGGATTGAATGCGCATCCGGAATTCGCGGAACGCGCGGCTGCGAAAATTGCCGAGTTAACGGGGCTGCCCTTCCGTTCGCATCCCAATAAGTTTGCGGCGCTATCGGCACACGATGAACTTGTTTTTGCGCAGGGCGCGATGGAGACGCTGGCGGCATCATTTATGAAAATTTCGAATGACATTCGCTGGCTGGCTTCCGGGCCGCGTTGCGGATTGGGTGAGCTTTCGATTCCAGAGAACGAGCCGGGATCGTCCATTATGCCGGGCAAGGTGAATCCGACGCAGTGCGAAGCGATGACCATGGTGTGCGCGCAGGTGCATGGCGCGACGGCGGCCATCGGATTCGCCGGGTCGCAGGGCAACTTCGAACTCAACGTTTTTAAGCCGGTCATCATTTACAACTTTCTGCATTCAGTCACGCTCATCGCCGACGCCTGCCACGGCTATGTCGAGTTCATGATCAAAGGCATTGAAGTGGACCGTGCCAAAGTTGACTGGTACGTGAAGAATTCGCTGATGCTGGTGACGGCGCTGGCCCCGAAGGTCGGATACGACAAAGCGGCGAAGATCGCGCACACCGCGCATGTGGACAAGACTGGCCTGCTCGAAGCCGCGCTGAAGCTGGGATACCTCACGGAAGAGGAATTCCATCAGTTGATGAAGCCGGAGAAGATGACGAG
>JAJPHW010000018.1 GCA_021325035.1 Terriglobia bacterium | reverse complement strand
CCGCCATCAGCGATATATAAGTCGCCAGACCCATCTACGGTCACGCCGAAATTATTGAGATAAGCCTTTGTCGCCGGGCCGCCATCGCCCGCAAATCCGTAGTATTTGGGATCTCCCGCCGGGCCAGCCACGCTGATAACCGTGCCCGTCAGCGCGGAAACGCGCTGAATCACGTAGAAGAAATCGCTGCCGCTGACATATAAGTTTCCGCGGGGGTCAATTGTGATGTACTGCGGCGTGTTGTAACTGGAATTCAACGCGTTGACCTTGTCCGGACCGAAAGCGTTTTTGCCGGTGAAGGCGTAGGCCGTGATGGTTCCGGTCGTATCCACTTTGCGGATGCGATTATCGTTGCTGTCGGCGATATAGACGTTGTTTTGTGCGTCCACCGCCAAACCGAAAGGTCCATTCAACTGCGCGCTGGCAGCCGGGCCGTTATCGCCGCAATTTCCTGCGAGCGGGTTATCGCACGCCACGCCGGTTCCAGCGAAAGTACTGATAATGCCAGCAGAGTTGACCATCCGAACTTTGTTGGCGCCGAAATCGGCGATATAGAGGTTGCCGTTGCTGTCCAGAGCAACTTTCGTGGGGCGAATGAGTTGTGCCGCGGTGGCCGGGCCACCGTCGCCACAGGGCGCGGTGGATTTACTGCAAGGATGTCCATTGCCGGCCACGGTCGTGATAGTGCCCGTGGATTGATCCACAAAACGTACCGCGTAATTGTACGTATCGGCGATGTAAATGTTATTTGAACTGTCCACTGCGAGCCCGAACGGCTGGCTCAAATTTGCGCGAGTGGCAGCGCCGTTATCTCCTTGATAGCCGGCAATGCCATTGCCAGCCAGCGTGTAAATATTTCCAGGATTGCCCGGCGTCACCATGCGGATGCGGTTGTTGGAAGTGTCTGCGATGTAGAGATTTCCATTGGAGTCGAGGGCAACATCATGATCGGCTGCCAGAATGGCCGAAGTTGCTGCGCCAGTATCACCGCCGTTTCCGCCGCCTGTGACGGGGATGATCGTGCCACTGGAAATTGCGCGAACCATGCCACTGCCGGTGTCGCCGATGGTGATGTTTCCTGTGCTGTCCACCCAAACGCCGCGCGAACCATCTAATTGCGCAGTCGAAGCGGATTGATAGTTGCCGTTGAATCCTGCTGCGCCGGTTCCAGCTATAGTGCTGACACTTTGCGCGTTGGCTGCTACCAGACGAATGCGATTTTCTGGAGGATCAGTTACATACAAATTACCTGCGCCATCCAAAGAAATCTGCCAGGGATTGGTGAATTGGGCGGAGAGCGCCGAACCGCCATCGCCGCAGCCTTGCAAGGGATTGAAGCAGCCTTGCCCGCTGCCAGCATAGGCGTTGATGATGCCTTTGGCCGATACGACACGGATGCGATGATCGCCTGAATCGGCGATGTAGATATTGCCCGCGGCGTCCACTGCCACACCTTGCGGATTGTTTAAATTGGCTGATTTTGCACTGCCGCCATCGCCACATGCATTGGTGCCACGTGAGCAGGGAGTTCCGTTACCGGCAATCGTGTTGATCGCGCCGGGATTGATGTGAACGCCCGCGACCGTGATAGCGACCGATTGCATGTTGACGACGCGTACGCGATTATCCTGCGTGTCGGCGATATATACGTTGCCAGCGGCATCAGTAGCGACGCCCGTGGGATAACTCATTTGTGCCGCGGTGGCAATTTTGCCGTCGCCGCACAGCGTCGTCGGGTCGTTGCAAAGATGCGTATTGCCGGCGATGGTGTGAATAATTCCGTTCGCGTCCACTCTGCGAATCAGGTAATTCGTCATATCAGCGATGAAAACGTTGCCATTACTATCGAGCGCAAGGCCTGTCGGCTCGTTCAAACTCGCACTGGTGGCGGGGCCACCATCGAATTTCAACGCATCTTCGGTCGAATAGCCAATGCCAGCAAAAACCGTGACGGTATTGCTTCCGTCTATTTTGTAAACTTCCTGTGCGTCCGGCGATGCGATGTATGTGGTTCCCATCCCATCAGACACAACCGCGCTGGGACCCGGAATATCTGCATAATGGCCCGTCGTGATCATCGGCCGACTTTTCGCTACTGGCGTATTTTTATGGAGTCGCTCAAGGAATATCGGTGCAAAGCCGCGTGGCCCCGAAGGAGCGTGAATTTTCGCCAGGTTTGGAAGAGCTTGCGATGAAGAGCTCCCGCCGACAGAGCCGCCGCCTGCCACGGTCGTAATGGTGTTCTGGGAGGACGCGCTTGCGGCAAATAATCCGGCGAATACTAGTGTGAAGATGCCTTGAAGGCTATGCGCCTCTAACCATGAGCGAAGCTTCATAAGTTGGGATCCTTGACTTCGAAAATCTTCATCAAGCTTGTGGGGAGAACAGCAAATTATTCCTAAATCGTAGTGGCCGCCGACGCGACCGGCAATGAGTGTTAGGGCTCTGAAAGTGAGGGCAGAAGGACTCTATGAAAGGTTACCCCGATTACCTTGGATGCTATGTATGTCATTTACAATCAGTATTTGCGGCGAATGTCTTAGCTGGCTTTAGTGTTGCCGGCAGCTGATGCTCGCTCGTCCAGGAGCAGCCTCCGAAGAGTGCGTAAGTCATTCAGCAGGCGGCGACTGCTGGAAAGGTGTTGCTCAAGCTTGTCGAGTTTGTAAAGCACAAGACGCAAAGCGTCTTTGCGGCGGGATGCGGAATCTGGTTCCACCTGCAAGTCGTTTGTTGTGGCTTGGGTCGCGTCTTGCACGACATCGAGCAAAAGAGCGAGGAACTCCTGCGCACTCTCAATGCTGGCAAAAGGATGGTCGAATTCTCGCGACAAGGCAGTCTCCTACCCCTACTGGATGCAGGTTCGATGCCCAAGCCCGGATACGGGTAAACCACTGACATGACACGAAATTAGGTTTCAAAACTGCTCGGTGGCGCGGCGCAATATGCAGGATTCTGCACATGTGGGAATAAAATCAACCGCAGGCGGTCCTACTCATTTGCGATTCTTAGTGCCTGTTTATTGCGGCAGGCTACTATGAAAGATAGTTAAACCCATGAAAGTACGGGGTTTTGTGAAAGTTCTTGACGGACTAATTAATCACGGGCTACGCTGACGGCAGTCCTTCCTGTTTGTAGGCAGACTTGGGGTCTGTTTACGTACAATTCGTTTTTCATCCTGAGTGCTTTTGTGGCTTTGCTGTGAGTGATCACACTAACAATGCGTCGGCAGCAGTGGCGGAGCCGGTAGAGTCCGCTTCTTCGCTGGGGAAATTGCGCGAAGCCCGGGTCGAAGACTACAGCCAAATCGCAGCAGTATCCCTGCGAAATGGGCTGGGCTTCAAATCGGAAGAACAGTGGCGGCATCTCTGGCTGGAAAGCCCGGTTTTTAAGCGGGTAAAGGACTGGCCACTTGGCTGGGTCGCGGTCACTCCCAATGACCAGATCGTTGGTTACATGGGCAACGTGATTACTGGCTTTTCGTTTCACGGTGACGAGCTGATATGCGGATGTCCGTTTGGGATGGCAGTCGATATCCCATACCGGCGTCTTGCCGGGTTCATGGGGCGCCGCTTCATGAGTCAGAAGAATGCACAAATTGAGATTCTAACCAGCGCCAATTCCAATTCTTCGCCGCTCGCGGAGCTGTTGCGATCCGTGCGAGTGCCTGTAGGGGATTGGAACCATTCGGTCTATTGGATTACCAATAACCGCGGTTTCGCCGCCTGCGCATTCGCCATGAAAAAGCTACCGAGAGTCCTTTCTTATCCTGCGGCATTAGCGATGGGCATAAAAGATAAATTCAGCGCGGACCAGTTTCGGGCGGTCAGCGGACGCGTAGCGCTCACGGAATGTTCCACATTTGATGAGCGGTTTGCCGCTTTTTGGGAGGATTTGAAGAAAGCTTATCCGCAACGCCTGTTGGCAGATCGCTCCCGCGAGGTACTGCTCTGGCATTTTAAATATGCTTTACAACAAGACCGCGTTTGGATCCTGACTGCTGGCAGCGGGGCCACGATTTCGGCCTATGCGATCTTTTACCGGCACGATAACCCCGGAATTGGCTTAAAACGCGTGCGCCTGATCGATTTCCAGACGTTGGATGGCGATGTGCAAGTGCTGGCCCCGATGTTGGCATGGGCGCATGACCGCTGCAAACGCGAGGGAATTTACATGCTCGAGGCGTATGGCTTCCGGCCGGAAAAAGAAGCGGTGATTGAAAGCCTGCATCCCCATCGCCGCCGCCTGCCCGCGTGGTTTTATTTCTACTACACGCGAAACAAGCAACTGGCGCCGCTTCTGGCGGACCCCAATGTATGGGATCCCTGCCATTTCGATGGAGATTCCAGCCTGTAGCCCGATTTCATGTTGGTTTCATGTTCGATTCCCTACAAATGGCTGGTGCAATTTGCTGCGTTATACTGATGCGCGGGCGCGCAATTTGAAAAGAATTCAGCAGGTAGAAAGCAGGATGTAGAAGTGGCATCACAGTTAGGCGTCAACAACGCGGCACAAATCGCAGAAAACCCCACGCAATCCGCAACGCAAAATGATGGCGCATGTTGGTATGCCGTGCGCACGCGCTCACGGCATGAAAAGGTAGCGGCCAAACAGCTCGATGGCGTAGGTGTGGAGACATTTCTTCCCCTGATGACACAGATTCATCGCTGGGTGACCGGGCCGAAGCCGGTGGATGTGCCGTTATTTCCCGGATATGTATTTGTGCGCGTGATTTATTCGCCGGACCAGCGGGTGCGGGTGTTGCGGGCGCATGGGGTGGCTGGATTTGTAGGGACAGGGCAGGGAAAAGGGACGCCGATTCCGGATAAACAGATTGAAGACATCCGGCTTTTGCTGAACCACAAAATTCCATTTAAAAACTCCATATCGCTGCGCGTAGGCCAGAAAGTGCGCGTAAAGGGCGGATCTCTCGATGGCGTGGAAGGCGTACTCGTTGGAAAGCGTAGCCAGCGCAAATTGCTGATTATGATCGAGCCTATTCAACGATCGCTCTCCGTTGATTTGGAAGGTTACGACGTAGAAGCTATCTGATTGATTTGTTAGGGTAATCTCGGCTTTGGGTACTATTTTCCCGATTCGGGAAGATGTTTTAGAGACTTTCTTCCGCTGCCATAACTCTTGCAATCACAATAAGCTATACCCAGTACAGAATCAGGAAATGACCGTCCGCCTGATTTTCTTGAGGAGATTATGCGCACACTCTTGATTTCATTGTTTGCTCTGTCGCTGTTGGCGATTCCGTCGAGCGCGCAAGTTGTGGCGCCGCCTGCCTGCAATCTGGAAAACAACATCAACGTCTGCACCTTTGAAGGCATCGATGCTTCACAGATTCAAGGCGTAGGGCCCAATGTTGATCCCAACGGAGCCGTCGGCAAGACTCAGTACATGGAGTGGACGAACCCGGTGTACCAGGCATACTCCAAGACTTCTCCGTATGCGCCGGTATGGCCTTCCGGGCCCATGGATGGCAGCACCCCGTGGCGTTATCACATTCCCGATTGCGTTGGTGCCAGCGGCAACGTAGTGGTGAATTATGACAAACTGGCATCGCGTTGGGTGATTGGACGTCGCCAGGCGAATAATGAAGGCAATGGCAACGAGCTTTATTACTACTGCATCGCCATATCCAGCGCCGACGATTTGAGTACCGCGACATGGTATCCCTACGGATTCGATTTGTCCTCCGTGTTGGGGACGAACAGTGAAGGCCATTACTATTACCCCGACTATCCGCGCATCTCGACCTGGCCAGATGCTTACTACGTGACCATCGACGTCGAAGATCCAGATGATGGTTTCATCGAAGTGGGAGTTATTGCTTGTGCTTTTGACCGCACCAACATGCTGAAGAACAACACCATGCGTGCGCCGATTTGCTTCAGCTATCCCAAAACGTTTTCGGATAATCTTTTCTACGCGCACAGCTTGTTGCCGGCCGATGCCGATGGCACCGTGGCTCCACCCGCTGGGATGCCGGAAGCTTTTGCCAGCCTGGAAAATCCAACCTCGGGAACAACCTCAAACACCCTGAACATGTGGGAATTCCATGTGAACTGGAATAATCCGTCGCTTTCGACGTTTACGGGGCCGATTTCATTTCCGGTCAATCCTTACACCCAAGGTTGTTACACGCCGGATTTGCCAACAAACACGGTTTGCGTGCCGGAGCCTAGCACACCGCAAACCAATAATTTCATCGACTCGGTTGGTGATCGTTTGATGCAACGCTTGACCTTTCGCAGTTTCGGCGGAGCGCAACCATACTGGTCTTATGTGTTTTCGACGACGGTGCAAGTGGGAACCGGTATTGAATCGCAGACCGGCGTTCAGTGGTATGAGTTCCGCGCTACACCGAAATACACCCGACTGGCCCATTCGGGCATCATCAACCCAGGCGATTCCAACTTCCGCTTTATGCCCAGCGCGGCACAAGACAAAGTTGGCAACCTGGCTGTGGGATACAGCGCATCCGGTTATTCGATGCATCCCGCGATTGATGCTTCGTACCTGAATCTACGATCGAGCAGCCAGACACCGACGGAGATCAGTCTTTTTCCCGGCACAGCCGATGAAGAGAACACATTCCACTGGGGCGTTTATACCAGCATGACGGTGGACCCTTCGGACGACTGTACCTTCTGGTATGTCAACGAATACTACACAGAGACGCAGTTGACGAATCCGACCTGGCAGACAAGAATCTCGAATTTCAAACTGCCCAACTGCAAATAAGTAACTTTTTCAGATTGCGTAGGTGCACCCGGATTTTCTGGTCCGGGTGCGTTTTTCTGGGCGAAGAAGCAGATTCCTCACCGCTGAAGAGGTTCGGAATGACAAGTGGTGAGATTGTCGAGTTAGGCTTCGCGAGCGGACGAGGCGTCCGCCCTTACATGGGTTATTTTTCTTCTTTCTTTTCTTCGGGCCGCAACACGGGGAAAAGAATCACGTCGCGGATGGTATGCGAGTCGGTGAGGAGCATGGCCAGGCGGTCCACGCCGACGCCGACGCCGCCTGCGGGCGGCATGCCGTAAGACAGGGCGCGAATGTAATCTTCGTCCATCTGGTGAGCTTCGTCGTCGCCGCGCTCGCGTTCTTTCAATTGCGCTTCGAAGCGCTGACGCTGATCTTCGGGATCGTTGAGTTCGCTGAAGCCGTTGGCGATTTCCATGCTGCCCGCGTAGATTTCCCAGCGCTCGGTCCAGTCAGGCTCGTCGGGCTTTTGCTTGGATAGAGGCGAGATAGCCGTAGGGAATTCGTAGATGACCGTGGGCTGCATCAAATGTGCTTCGGCGGCAGCTTCAAATAATGCGGCGATGGTTTTTCCCGCGGGTTCTTTTGGATCGTAAGCGACGTGGGCGTGGCCTTTGTTGAAGCGCTGCACGAGGTTCTTCACGGAATCGGTGGAGGCGAAATCCGACATTTCCGGCTTTGCGCCGGCAGCTTCCGGCCAGAAATGAATAATCGCTTCACGCATCGTCATGCGTTGCCAATTGGCCCAGTCGAGTTCGTGGACGACTTCGTTCTCGCCATCTTTCCCCGTCCATTTAGTCTTCGTTCCGCCGGTGACGTCTCTTGCAGCCTGCGTGATTAATTCCTGAGTCAAATCCATGACGCCCTGGAAATTTGTGTAAGCCTGATAGAACTCGAGCATGGTGAACTCAGGGTTCCAGCGCCAGCCGATGCCTTCGTTGCGGAAGTTACGATTGATTTCATAAACGCGGTCAAACCCGCCGACCACGAGGCGTTTCAAATAAAGCTCGGGTGCGATACGCAGATATAGGTCAATGTCGAGCGTGTTGTGATGGGTGACGAAGGGACGAGCGACTGCGCCTCCGGCGATGGGCTGCATCATGGGAGTTTCTACTTCGACAAAGCCGCGGGCGTCGAGCGAACGGCGCAGCGATTGCACGAGCTTGCTGCGCTTCAAGAAAACTTCGCGGACTTCGGGATTCACGATTAAATCAACATAGCGTTGGCGGTAGCGTAGTTCGACATCACTCAGTTCGTTCCATTTTTTTCCGCCTTCTTGACCGTCATCGGATTCGACGCTCTTCCCAATGGGCAAAGGCAACAAATCTTTGCTGAGAAATGTAATTTCTTCAACGTGGATGGAAAGCTCCCCGGTGCGGGTGCGGAACAGATATCCGCTGACGCCGATGTGATCGCCAAGGTCGAGCAATTTATAGAGCTCAAACCCTTTTTCCCCGACCGCATCTTTCTTTACGTAAATCTGCAAGCGCTGACCATCCTGCTGAATGTGGGCGAATCCGGCTTTGCCCATGAGGCGAATGGCCATAATTCTTCCCGCGACACGAACGGAAATGCGGTTCGCTTCAAGTTCTTCGCCGGACTTTGAAGAGTTACCAGCCAGAATCGAAGGAATTGTGTGGGTAAAGTCGTATTGCGTGGGATAAGATTTCTGCCCCAGCGCTTCAATCTGCTTCAGCTTTTCGCGGCGCAGTTCGTGGATTTTCTCGTCGAGTGCCAAATTAGGGTCCTTGAGTCGTGAAAGGTGAATACCGATTATAAACAGCGCGCCCGGGTTGAACGCGGTATAACTAGTTTTCAGTGAGGGATATGGTCAACATTACGGATTATGTATTGTGCCTGCCATTGATTTTGCTGGCCCTGTTTGCGGCCGGTTGCCTGGTGATGGACCGCATGTTTCCGCCGGAGTGGAAGTGGCTGAATGCAGTTACCGCGCTGGTGGGCATTATCTTTTCCTCGGGCGGCGTGGCGAAAATCCAATTCACGCAAGCACAACTGGCGCTCTCTGGCATCCGGCTTGAAGTTGGGTTTCACCACGCGATTGTGATAGATAGTTTCGCATTCTTTTTTTATTACCTCATACTCGCCGCAGGTGCCCTTTCGGTTTTGATCATGATGCGGCAAACTCCACCTGAGCATGCCCCGCGCGGGTTGTTTTATGCGGCCATCATGTGTGCTTTGATGGGTTTGATGTGCATGGTCTCCGGTTTTCATCTCGGGCTAATTTTTGCGGGAGTAGTGGTTTCGGAAGCGGCGGGGTATTTGCTGGTTCGGACTTTGTGCAAGGAAGAGCCGGGACGCAGCGCCTGCCGTAGATACATGGTCTGGAAAGCTTTTTCCTGCGGATTGCTTGGTGTGGGCTTTTGGCTCTTGCGCTGGAAGACTGGAAGCGCGGGGTTGCACGAAGTGCGGCAGGCGGCAACAAAAGTTATTGCTGGTGAGACTGCTGATAGCCATCACATGATAATGGCGGGTTTTGCCCTGATAGCGGCTGGCGTGATTTTGAGAATTGCTGCGATTCCGTTTCATCAGTGGAACCGGGGCGCCGATGAACAGGTACAAAATTTCACTCAGCCTTTGCAAAACGGGGTAACTGGATTGCTTTCGACGGCTTTTCCTGTAGCTGCATGGGCGATGGCCATGCATATTTTTTTGTGGGGATTTTATCCGCTCCGCTTCAACTATTCGCCGTGGCTGGTATGGGCGGGTATTGCTCTACTGACCGTGGGCACGTTGGCGATTCTGCTGCAAAGTGATCTGCGGCGTTTAGTAGCTTACGCAACTCTTACCACTGCCGGTTTCATGTTGCTGGCTTTGGCGGTGTTGGCAGCCAGCGATCCATTTTCACCAAACGTAACCAATGGGTTAAAGGCAGTGATCGTCTATTTGCCGGCTATCGTGGCCATGAATCTAGGCGCTTTGGCGGCGATCACGCTGTTGCGGAGACAAGGCATCGGTGGCGAGATCGCGGATTTGCGTGGGGCATTTGGACGCGCATCGCTGCTATGTGGACTCTTGCTGATTTCGTTGTTGTCCATTCTGGGCATTCCTCCGTTGGCCGGATTTTACGGAAGGTACTTTGCCTACCTCAGCGTATCTGGCAGCGGGCATCGCATGCTGGCTGGATTCGGTATTGCTTATGCCTTGCTGGGTGCGCTTTGCATGGTTCGTATTCTCAAAGCCATGTTTTCGCACGCAGGCAGCGGGGGTAGCGCAATATCTGTTCGATCTGGGATTTCGGGAGCCGATGCTGCGGTATTTGTCTGCACGGCTGTAACAGTGGTGGCGGGTGTTCATCCGCAATTTTTGATTCAGCTTGCGAACTGGGCCATGCACTTGACTTAGTCTGCCGCTGGTTTACGCAACTCTTTTCGGCCATACTGAAGGGAAGAGCGTGAGGCGATTGTGGCGCAAACTCCGGAAGAAGATTCCCCAAAACGCGGCTTTTTATTGCAGATCGCCAAGTATAGCCAACTGGCGTTTGTTTTACCTGCCGCAACCGCGATTGGTTGGCTGGTGGGCGCTGGCCTTGACCGCTGGCTACATACGACGTGGCTTTACCTTGTAGGGTTGATTCTGGGCATCGTGGCCGGGTTTGTGGATTTGATTCGTACCGTAATGGCGGATTCCAAGTGACTGCCGGGGAGCCAGTATTCCAAGACGGAGAAGCGTTTTACTCCGAAGCCCTGCATCGTATTTCCCGCAACATGCTGATTGTAGTTCCATTGCTCGCCTGCGCGGCGTGGTGGAAATTTGGCTGGCGCGTAGCCATTGGGTTAGCGGCTGGCTGCTCAATCGCATACCTTAATTTCCACTGGCTGAAGCGGGTCGTAACGGCGCTGGCTGACCGCGCAACCCAAACTCAGAGAAAGCAGTCGAGTGCCGGCGTGGTGTTGCGTTTCTTGCTTCGTTATCTATTAATGGCCTTTGCCGCCTATGTTATGATCAAACGTTGGCCGGGAAGTTTGAATGGACTGTTAGCTGGCTTGTTTCTCCCGGTTGCCGCTGTGTTGTGGGAGGCCGCGCATGAGTTGGTTTTTTCGGCAACGCGCGAACGCTGACCAAATCCCTTTGATTGAATCACTTATACGGAATTTAAAAACATAACTGAGCTATGCCTGAACAACTCTGGATTACGCAATTCTTAAATAGCTTCCTCGCCGGCCCGGTCACTGCCTTGCTACGCAGCTTGCATATCGAACCCCATCATCCGCAGGCCCCGATTACGAATTCTGTTGCCATGCAGATTCTGGTGGTTGCGTTTCTGGTGCTGGTATTTGCTATCGTGCGCTCGCGGCTTTCGGTGGATTCTCCCAGAGCTTTGCAGCATATTTTTGAAGGCGCTCAGGGATTCGTGGAGGGGCAGAGCCACGAAATTATCGGCGCGCACAGCGAGGGGTTCACGCCGTTCCTGATGGCTCTTGGTCTTTTCATTCTTATCAGCAATCTGATTGGGTTGATTCCAGGATTTGAGTCGCCAACCGCGGTAAGCACGGTGCCGCTCGGTTGCGCCATCTGCGCGTTTATTTATTACAATTACCACGGTTTGAAACACTCCGGTTTGGCGTATTTCAAGCATTTTGTGGGCCCGTTGCCTGCGCTCGCACCCTTAATGATTCCGATTGAAATCATCAGTCATCTGGCGCGTGTGATGTCACTGACGATTCGTCTTTACGCCAATATGTTTGCAGGCGACATGGTGACGCTGGCATTCTTTTCGCTCATCCCATTGCTTCTGCCGGTTGGTTTTTTGGGATTACATATTTTTGTTTCGTTCTTGCAGGCGTATATTTTCCTGCTACTCACCACGGTTTATTTGTCGGGGGCAGTCGCAGAGGAACACTAGATTTCAGTTTCGAGTTTCAGGTTTCTGGAATGAAACGGAGCCTGAATCTGGAAGCTGGAAACAGTTTCTATCCCGCACAGCGTGAGGGCGTTTTTCTCCCAAGATCAACGTCAACCACCCACTGGCGGCAATTCATAGTGAGGAGAAACACCATGCGTACTTTGAGCACTTTGAAGTATTTGTTTATGGCACTATCGGTTATGTCGTTCGCCACGCCGCTTTTGGCACAGGGCGGAACCACAGGCGGATTTGACGTCGTTCCAATCGCAGCTGGATTTTCCATGGCCATCGCTTCAGGCCTTTGCGCACTGGGACAAGGCAAAGCCACCGCGGGCGCAGCCGAAGCCCTTGCCCGTAACCCCGGAGCCCGCGCCGGCATTCAGTTAGCCCTGATTCTTGGTCTGGCCCTGATTGAATCTCTCGCGTTGTACACGTTCGTGATTATCTTCGTCAAAGTGAAGTAGTTTTTTGAAGCGGGCATGGCCCGCGATGACGATAAAACTAAAAGGCCTCCGCGATGCGGAGGCCTTTTTTACTGCTGACTCACGGAGTGTTTAAGGTTTTCGTTCGCCGCGCCAATCGGAGCTCTTTGATCCTGCCACCTGTTCTACGGTTTCCATCAGAACGCGGCGTAGGCGGTAGCGGCTTTCCAGATCAATGTTCACGATTTCAAATCCAATTTCGTTGACGCGTGTGCGCCGCAAAAGCACTTGAGCTTTGATATGGCGAACGCCGGCGGATATGTCAATTTCTGCTTCGGAGCCGAGACGCAGATTGTCGTCTTTCGTGCCCATACCGCCGCCGAGGCTTAATTCGCGTACAGCCAGCGCTGATTTTCCCCAGGAACTGATCAGGGTCGCGCCAATGGTTTTGCGCAAGGCGATACGTTCATAACGGCGTTGCCGCACCCAGGGACACGCTGGAGCAGAATCGAGTGGCGCAATGGCTAGATCGCCCGGTTCGAGGCCACTTTCGGCCATCACTTGCGGCGCAAATCGCGGATCAATCTTGGTTAAGGCTTGTGCTGCGGCAATGCGCAGTTCGCGATGATGGATCCACTTCCACATCTTTTTGGCTTCCAGCAGATTGCGCAACACGGGTACGGAATCGGGATCTCGCAGACGCCCCAGGGACTCAATTGCTTTTAATTGCAAAAGCGGAGGCCGTCCATTGGCTTCTCCTGCTTCGGCCATCACTATGAGTGGCGGAACAACAGTACGGTCGCCGCTCATGCCAATTTCATCGAGAGCTTGAGGAAGAACCAGAGGATCGAGGAATTCTACGAGTTCGAGCAGCGAACGGCCGCGATCATGCGCCGCGCCGTAGGCAATTTGTCGAACTGCAACATCATGGTAAAAGCGGTTCCAGTCGCGCAGACGTACAGGCAAAAGTTCGAGAAGCGAAGAAACGTCGAGCCGACTCATGAGGCCTATGACGGAAGCCGCCTGCCGCGGTTGCCCGGCTTGCAGCATCTCCCGCAGGTGCTCGAGGCCTTCCTTGCCCAGTTCTTTGGCCAGTTCGACCATCTGGTCGCATTCTTCGCGCCGCATGCAGCGGAAGAATCGCTCGGCCAGGTGTTCGGCGGAAGCTTCAGACGTTCGCCGTAAGACTTTGATGAGGTCTGCGGGAGGATGCGATACCTTGAGGGCCTCTTCAATAAACTCCGGCAAACGATTTTCAATGCCGATGCGCGGCCGCATTTCATTGGCGAGAGCGGCACGCTGACGGGTCAGGTGCTCCATGGAGTCGCAGACTTGGTTCAGAGCGCTATATTCGCGGCGATTGCCAGCTTCCATACTGAGCCGCACGAAGGACGCGCTCAAAAGCGCCTGCATTTCCGGATCGCGTTCATTGCCCAGGGCCTCGCCAAGGCGAGCGATGGCAATGCTGAGTAGATCAGAGCCCAAGCCAGCAAAGAGATCAGCTAATTGGCTCAGTCCCGTCGCAACTTTGCGGCGTGGCTCAAATTCCTTGACGCCGAGGCAACCCGCATAATTGCGCAAAATGGAAACCGCGGTATCTTGCTCGTCTCGTTCGAGCAGTAACTCTACAAATTGACGTAAGTTGCGTGGCGGAACGCAATGGGCCTCGTCCGAGAGAAGAACACGCTTTTTCTCTTCCTCCGGAACTTCCGCCCAGAACATGCGATCGAGAATGTCGGTATGGGATTCCACGAGAATCCCCGCCTTGTTCATTTTTTCTTCCTGCACCCGCAGGATTTTGCGCAGGGATTCCATGCGCTCGCTCATCTCTTCGAGCATCTCGTGGACGGTGTTTACTTTCACGTCGCCCTTTTGATAGCGCTCGAGAGCAAAACGAATAGCCATGTGCTCCGCGGCTTTCATGAGAAGCGGCGTGTCCGATTTTTGGTCAGGAATGCCTGAAGTCAGCCCCGTTAGCAATTGCTGGAGGTTAACTTTTGTATTGGCATCCACTTTGCCGAGTTCGGCTTGCAATGCTTCCGTCTTGCCGGAGGGATCATGGCTGGCCTCCCCGAATTTCGTGAGCAGACGTATGGCTTGAATGACTTCCTGCTCTTCTAAGGGTGCGATTTGGGCAGGTGTAGCCGGTGATCCTTCGGAATTGCCTTGTCCGGTGCCGCTTCCTGAGCCGCCGTTTCCACCGCTCTTTGCGCCCTCTGCGGCAGCAATTAATTGCAGCAATTTGTTTGGATCGTTTAGCCAGTGCTTGAATTCCGGACCAAGTGACTGCGCTGCAAGTTGCGCCGCCATGGAGACTTCTCCCGTGGCCGGGTCCGCAGCGACGAATTTCACTTCATTGATGCGAATGGAAGATTTCTGGTTCTCGCCAAAGATTTCTTTGATCTGCTTGACGATGTCCTGCGCCTTGGAGCCACTCGTCGCAAAAGCGCGCACGAGGCGGGCAAAATCTTCTTCCGTAACTTGATTCGTAAAATGAATGCTAGCCAGACCCGCGGTGGTCAATAGCTGCGCGAAACTGCGCTCGGCTTGCCCCGTTTCAAGGGGGACGCCGTCGAGCAATAATGTGTGCCCTGAAACACCCAGCAGGAAACTGCCGTCGGTGCCGCGGGGCAGGCCGTTCTGCAATTCCTTCCAGGTGGTTGCGAATTGCCCTTCGGTGCGCCGATGTTCGAAACCATACAAGCGCACGTATTTCACAAGAATATTCAGACTGTGAATGAAGGCACGCGCGGAGGCGTTACGACTACCGCGAATTGTGTCGGCGGTGAGAATAAGCAAACTCCAAAAATTTCTTTTGCCTGTGGACAAGGTAACCTACGGAAGTAAGTCAGCCCATATTACCGAGGTAACGGTGCCTATGGCCGGAGGCCATGCCTGGTCGGTGCGGTTCGCCCAATTGTGAGTTATTCACCGTTTTTTTGCTCCACCCGCTGGAATAAACCCGGTTTTCGAGTGACAATAAAACCTCATCTGTTTCCTTGATAAAAACGCCTAAATGTCTGCTACTTCAATTGTTGCGTCCCAGGCCCGACCAGTAAGAAGGAAGACTGGCCTTGCGCTTTGGATGGACCGCGTACTCGAAGAATGTGACCGCGCAAGCGTGGACTTCGCGACGGATCCTGTGCATGACCTTCGTGTGGCACTTCGCCGATGCCGTTCGCTGGCAGATGGATTGAAGTCGCTTGACCCGAGGCCAGAGTGGAAGGCGATGAAGCGTGCAGGGAAAGCTGTCTTCCAGAGTCTGGGCGAACTGCGTGATGTGCAGGTCATGGAAGAGTGGGTAGCTCAACTGGGTGAGATGAGCGACCCAGCAAGCGTAAAGATGCTGCATTACCTTACGAACCGCCAGCACGAACTGAAAGTTCACGCGGCGACGGCTCTGCGTGACTTTGACCGCAAGCAATGGAAACGCTGGGGAACGATACTGCCGCGGCATGCACAGAAATTACGCCCGGGAAATTTGGTCTTCAAGCATCTTGCGCTCGAACGTTGGACGGAAGCCTACGAACTGCACCGGCGCGCTCTGCGCAATGGGTCAAAACTGGCCCTGCATAACCTGCGTATTGGCATTAAGCGTTTTCGCTACATCGTGGAAAACTTCCTTCCTGAGCAGCATGCAGCATGGAAGGACGACCTCAAGGATATGCAGGATGTTTTGGGTGAAATCCATGACCTGGATGTATTTTGGGCCACTGCGCTACAAACTGGCGCTTTCCATGACGCGGAATCACGAACTCGCTGGCATGCAAAAATCATGGAGGAACGCAGAAAGCGCATAGAAAAGTACCGGGCTAAAATGCTCGGTCCTAAATCACTCTGGCATCTTTGGCGCGTTGCATTGCCTTCTGGCCCGCAGGCGGAAGCTGCAGCCCTGAGGCGCATGAAGTTATGGGCTTCGTTTGTTGATCCGGATGTGAGACATTCCACGAATGTGGCCCGGCTTGCCCTCCAGCTTTTCGATCAATTGCCCGATGGGCGCAAAGATAAAAGTGTGGAGGAGAAAAATGCCCACACACTGCGCGAGATTCTCGAAGTAGCCGGCATTTTGCACAATGTCGGCCGCAGAAAACATGTTGGAAAAGAGAAGGTAAAGCTGCATAAACCAACACGCCTCATTCGAAAACTCAATCCGCCATTGGGCTGGAGTGCGGCCGATATGCAATTCGTTGCCGCCGTGGTCCGCCATCAGAGAGTGGTGTTGCCACGCGGCGAACAAAAGTATTTGACTGGACTTACGGCTATGCAACGCCGGGAAGCGATGCGGCTGGGTGGCATTTTGCGGCTCGCTTCAGCCTTTGATGTCGAGCATGATGGGCGTATTCGGAGATTGCGTGTTCTTCAAGAGCGTGAGGTCTTCGTCATTGAAGCTGAGGGCTACATGCCCAGAGACAGTACTGCGCAGAGCGTGGCAGCAGCGAGGTATTTACTGGAGACGATCTATCGGCGCGCCATCCTGGTGAAGCCGATGCGGGTGCCGAAGCCACGCAAAGCCCCGATTTTAAGAGCTGCCTAGACGAAACGATTTCGCCACTTTCTTTTTTCATCTTTCCGCATTATCACTGACATATCTATGACGCATGTCCAGCTTGTTGAATTGGCGGTCCAATGGTTGCGCCGCTACCGTTGCGGGGTCGTATTGTCCGAACAGGTATGTGCCAGTGGAGAAGCACCTGACGCCATCGGGTGGAAGCGGGCCTCCCATTCCGTCGTAGTCGAATGCAAAATCTCGCGGGGTGATTTTCTTGCCGACCGTGAGAAGCCATTCCGCCAAAACACAAAGCTTGCGATGGGATGCGAGCGTTTCTATCTCGCGCCAGCGGGGTTACTCGATACGGCAGAACTGCCTGTTGGCTGGGGATTGCTGGAGTATCGCGCCCGTAAGATCACGATGGTCCAGCCATCGGCGAAAAATCTCCGCTCGCCGAAAGGGTTCAGTTATGAGATGAATTTGCTATTGGCCAGCTTGCGGCGAGTGGAAGTGCGTATCGAACCACAATCTATTACAGAATTTCTGAAATGGAAAAACCGTATGGCGGAGTACAACCGGGGAGCAATGCCCGAGGGAATTCTTCCGCCTGAGTCAGAAAAAAACTTGTTTCTGGAAGAAGAAACTGTGTTTGCGGATTAGGTATTACAACTCTCTGCGGCCTTCCATTGCTTTTAGCATGGTGATTTCATCCGTATATTCGATATCGCTGCCTACGGGGATCCCCATGGCAATCCGCGTAACTTTCATGCCATTTCTTCGCAACTGGCCGGAAAGGTAAGTCGCCGTCGCTTCACCTTCGACTGTCGGGTTTGTGGCCAGGATGACTTCATCGACCTGTCCGTGTTCCACCCGTTTTATCAGATTGCCGATTCGTAGCTGCTCCGGTCCAATGCCATGAAGCGGCGAAATCGAGCCATGCAAAACATGGTAAACGCCATTGAAATGTTTGGTTTTCTCGATGGATGCAATATTCGTCGGTTCTTCCACCACGCAAACCAGCCGCTGATTACGAGTTGCACTGCTGCAATAGACACAGGGATCCACGTCTGTAATGTTGTTGCACACAGAACAGAGACGCAGACTAGCCTTAACATCGCGGACCGCCGCGGCCAAAGCTTCGGCGTCATCATCATCCGATCGCAAGATGTGAAACGCCAGCCGCTGCGCGGTCTTACTGCCAATACCCGGAAGTTTTTTCAGCTCGTCAATCAGCCGAGTCATCGGCTCTGCAAATTTGGACATGAAATATAGGCCCTGAGAGGTTGAGTGCGTGGTGTTTAAAGCCCCGGAATCTCCATGCCGCCGAGCATTCCACCCATGGTGGATTTCATCGTTTCATCCACTTTTTGCCCGGCACCGTTAATCGCCGCGGTAATGAGATCTTGAAGCATTTCAATGTCTCCCGATTTGACGGCCTCAGGATCAATCTTGATCCCCAACACTTGTTTGCGGCCATCCATTTTGACGGTAACGGTTCCGCCGCCCGACGACCCTTCGACCACTGTTTCCTGCATTTTCTTTTGCAGGACTTCATATTGCTTTTTTGCCTGCGACATCAGGTCTTGCAGGTTAAATCCGCTCATGAGCTCCAGCTAACGCCTTTCTTTGTAATCAATCACCGTACGGATTTCTGCGCCGAATAGTTCTTTCATTTTCTGCACGACTGGTTCTTGCTCGACTCGACTCCTGCCACTTCCATTGAGCTTGGATGAATTACCATTCGCGGAAGATTCTTTGCGGGGAGCGTTGGGAGCAACCACACCCGGAATGACCTTCACTTTGGCAGGTCGACCGAGCAATCCGCTTGCAGTGGCAATGAGAAGGCGTTTTGCGTCGGCCCCCAAAGACATATCAATCAGAGTTTCGGAAGCAGAAACTTTGATTACAACATCGCTCCCAAGAACCTGCCATTCGCCGGCTTCCAGCATGGAAGCGAGCACGCGATGTCCGCCATTGTTCAGGGCATCGAGTAATGCTGGCGCAACTTGCTCCGTTAAGGAGGTAGCGAGGGCAGGTTGAGCTGTGGGTTCAGCAGGGGCCGTTTCCAGCGCAGTTGCGCCCATGACAATGGCTTGAGTCGTGATTCCGGAAGCCGCCGGTCTGGGGGCCGCCGGCGTAGAGTCTGTCGCAAGCTGGGGTTTACCGCCAACTTTGCGCGCGGAATCAGCAGCGAAAGGTGAGACCGCGTTCGTTCGCGCCGTCGAGGGTAGTTCAGTCCGACGAATATCCGGAACCACTGTCGGGCGTCCTGATTGTGCAGGCACAACTCCGGCTTCGCTCAATATTTGTTCTAGAGGCAGTAGTTTTTGCGCATGGGCCAGCTTTAGCAGCCCAAGTTCCAGATGAAAACGCTGTTCTTGCCGGTAGCCCAGTTCACTATGCGTCCGCAGCATGATTTGCAGATGCCGGGTTAAATCTTCTTCACTGAATGATTCGGCTACACGTGAAACTCTTTGGCGTTCGTCGCTGGAGATTTGCAGCAGGGAAGACTCGCCTCCAGCAACTTTTGCGACTATTGAGTTTCTGAGAAACCTCACCATCTGTCGGGCAAAATGCGTGGGACTCTGTCCGTCACTAATCAGACGGTCCACGATTTGCAGGATATTTTCACTGGCGCTTTGTGCAACAGCCTGCATGACTTCTTCCATCACGCCTGATGGCACAGTTCCTACGAGCTGCCGGACCTCGTCAGCGGTAAGTTTTCCACCGGTTGAAGCGATCGCCTGGTCCATGATAGAGAGCGCATCTCGCATGGAGCCGTCGCCCGCTTCGGCGAGAAGAGCCAGCGCATCTTCATCCGCACTGATTTTCTCGTGAGCGGCAATGGCGCGAAGCTGACCAAGAATGTCCTCAAAACGTACAGCGCGAAAACTGAAATGCTGGCAGCGCGAGCGGATAGTCTGCGGAATATCCTCTGGCTGTGTAGTCGCCAGCATAAAAACGATATGGCCGGGAGGTTCTTCCAGCGTCTTGAGCAGTGCGTTAAAAGCTGCATCCGTAATCTGGTGTGCTTCGTCGAGAATGTAAATTTTGAAACGATCGCGCGCCGGACGGTAACGTGCCGCTTCGCGCAACTCGCGGATTTCGTCGATTCCGCGATTGGTGGCTGCGTCAATCTCGATGACGTCCACCGAATTGCCTGCGCGAATCTCCGTGCAAGATTCACAAATACCGCATGGCTCGGTGACCGGCTTATCCGAAGAACGGCAATTCAGCGCGGCAGCCAGGATGCGGGCTATGGTGGTCTTTCCAATACCGCGATGCCCGCTGAAGATGTACCCGTGGGCGGTCCGACCTTGTTCCAAAGCATTTTTCAGAGTACGTGTGACGTGATCTTGCCCGATAACTTCGGAGAACTTTTGCGGGCGATACTTGCGTGCAAGAACTTGATAGCTCATGGAGAAAGACTGCAAGAATTATACGTGATGGGAAGCGTTCGCCCCGTCCATCACGCAGTTCAAATTGCTGATTTCCAAAACTTCCTGTACGCTCTTGCGTATTTTGCTCTGACCAGAGTAGTCTTTGCGTTATTCACTTGACAGGAGATTTCACGTGCTGCTGACCATAAGCAATCGCATTACATCCGATGGTATTGCGACCGTTGACCTTACTGGCCGGATCGTATTCGGAGAAGAATCGTCTCTCTTGCGCGAATCCATCAAAAAGCTGCTGCTCAGCCATAAAAACATCGTCTTGAATCTGGCTGGAGTCAGCTACATTGACAGCGGCGGGTTGGGTACGCTGGTTGCTCTGTACTCCAGTGCGCGCACCGCAGGCGGATCCATCAAGCTGGTCAATCTCACTCCGCGTGTGGATGACGTTCTTCAAATTACCAAGCTGGTCACGGTGTTTGAGGTGTACGATAGTGAAGAGAAGGCAATCAGTTCGTTCCGCAAGAGCGGGGCAGCCTAGTTTGTGTTGGCGCGGTTGTGGGACCGCGTGAACGCCGCAAGAATCCGACGATGTTACCTAAAATAATCTTTCTTTTCGGGCTGGTTTTGGCCTGTAGCGGATTTGTGTCGCCACCTGTCGCCCTTGTATTGGGCTTGCTTTTTGGGCTTACGCTTCCGCATCCTTACTCAGGCCTGAGCAAAAAATGGTCGAAGTATCTATTGCAGGCGTCCGTTGTGGGACTCGGCTTTGGCATGAATTTGCAGCAAGTGATCCACGCCGGCCGCAGCGGATTTGTCTATACCATGCTAGGCATCACCTTTGCCATGCTGGTTGGAATGACACTGGGTGCGGTGTTAAGAGTTGAACGGATATCCGCCTTCCTGATTTCTACGGGCACGGCCATTTGTGGGGGAAGCGCCATTGCGGCCGTGGGTCCCATCAGCAATGCTAGTGATGAGCAAATGGCTGTGTCACTGGGAACCGTCTTCATGTTGAATTCCGTGGCGTTGCTGACCTTTCCACAGATCGGCGCAGCCCTCAAATTGACGCAAAACCAGTTCGGATTGTGGGCTGCGCTTGCGATTCACGATACGAGTTCCGTGGTCGGTGCCGCCGCTAAATATGGAGCAGTGGCTTTAGCGATCGGAACTACCGTTAAGCTCGCGCGTGCCTTATGGATTGTTCCCATGGCAGTCGGTACGGCAGTAGTACGCGGCGCAAAGGCGAAGATACAGTGGCCGTGGTTTATCGCTTTCTTTGTGCTGGCAGCGGTTTGCAATACCTATCTACCTGCTGGCGCGCCCGCTTATCACCTGCTCTCGAAGCTCGCCAGAATTGGGCTTACTGCGACTCTTTATTTGATTGGCAGCGGCATCTCAATCGCGACCCTCAAGAAGGTTGGCCCGCGGCCCCTTCTGCAAGGAATTCTGCTCTGGATATTAGTAGCAGTGACTTCACTTTGGTTGATCCGCGCCGGTTGGATTGCCATTTAATTGCAACATGACTCCGCAGGCCCGCATCATCGCAACGATTCGAAAAATCCCCCGAGGCAAAGTATCAACTTATGGGGCGGTGGCGCGCGCAGCAGGCCTTCCGCGGGGTGCAAGAATGGTGGCTCGATCCCTGCATGGTGCTTACGACCTTCCCTGGCAGCGCGTGCTCGGTGCGGGTGGGGAAATCAAGCTACGCGGAGACTCAGCTCTGGAACAGCGCTTTCGCCTGCAAGCGGAGGGCGTAACTTTTCGTGGCAGAAAAGTGGATATGAAACGTCACGAATTCAAATTCAAAAAGCGCTAACGTTGACTTGCTTCTCCCGTAGAGACTTTACGATTAAACTCCGCCGATTTGTTTCGCGGCACGGAGAGAGATTTCCACTCGTTGGCTTTAAAGTGTTTTGCCAGAAAAACAATCTGACCGATGTGGTAGGAATAGTGGGCCATTTGGCGGTTGATGGCCTGCATCACGGAATGGGGCTCCCCGCGAATCATGACCGATCTTTCCAGGTCATCGTCAGTCAATGGTCCCAGCGCTTGAAACACGCACTCCCATCCTTCCTCCCACATCTTCATCAGCCCGGCGCGGGAAGACGGAGGTTCAACGAATTCGCTATCCCGATTACGGTTGGGCTTCTCTCCATCGCTCGTCAGAAAATCAATCCAGCGTGAACGCATATTGCCCGCCATGTGTTTGACAATGGTGGCGATGGAATTCATCTCTTCGTCAAGTGAGGTTACAAGCTGCTCATCAGAAACTTGGGCTATCGCTCCCTCGGCTAGCTTCTTGTAATGGTGAAACAGAGAAATGGAATCTTCCAGATAGGAAGTCGAAAATTTATGCGCCATATTTACACCTTAAATTGTTCATCCACTTCCACTTGATATCCGGCAACCACACGGTTCGTCTCGTTTGCCATGCCAACGACAGACATGAGTTCTTTGAACATGGCGTCGGTCATGCCTTTATTCTTGGCGGATGCCGTATGCGAAGCAATGCAGTACTCGCACTGATTGCTTACGCTGATCGCCACATAGACAAGTTCCTTTGTTAGAGCGTCCAGCGCGCCCGGCGCCATGATTTGTTTGATGTCTTCCCATGTGCGTTTCAAGGCAACCGGATCATGTGCCAGGGCTTTCCAGAAGTTATTGACCCAATCTGTTTTGCGCGTGGCCATGATGTCGTCATAAACCGCGCGCACTTCAGGACTTGCGTCTTTGTATTCAATCAATCCAAAAATTGCCATGTTCTCTCCCGATAGAATATAAAATGGGTTTGTCTAAGCTTTCGGCAACTCGCCATTCAGCAACTTACCCAGACCTGTGGCTGGAACGCGCAAGCCGACATAAAACGCTCCAAACAATGCATATACTGCGCTGACATGGTCGAAGCGCATTTCGTAAATTAGTTTCTTAAACACCAGTGGATCGTCGGCGAACAAATCTACGCCCCACTCCCAATCATCGAAGCCGATCGAACCGGTGATGATTTGCCGGACCTCGCCCGCGTACCGCCGCCCCACAAGTCCGTGTTCGTTCATCTGCCGCGCCCGTTCTTCAATCGGCAGCGAGTACCAATTCTTTTCCTCACCGCGCAACCGGTTCATAGGATAAAAACATGCATAACGGTTCGGCGGTATCGCAGGAAATAATCGCGGATGCATGGCTTCCCGCTGACGATCAAGTGTCTCTTTGATGGCTGTGTTCCATTCTTCCGAATGTGGTGATACGCCCCGGTCGGTAAGCTCTTTATAAGTTTTCACCGACGAATCGTAGAGTCCCAACTCGATCACCGAAAGATACGAAGTCGTCGGCTCCAGATAATCATTGAGCTTCAACTTCACCAGTTGCAGCTCTGTTTGATTGAGATCATCGAACGACTTGCGGAAATGAATAAACATCAAGTCGCCCTTGTGCCCGAGGAGGGAATACATCGCGGATTGCCCATGCGGGCCCTGCTCCAGCCGTCCGAACAACCCCACGGCTTCGTGGATAATTTCAGTTTTTTGCGTAGGGCGAAGTTGGCGCCACGCACTCCAGCGCACCCGCATCATCTGATGCAGCACGCTGTAGCCTTCAAGCGTGAGTGGGACAGCAGGGACTTCAGCGGATGTGGCTTCAGGGTGCGGCGGACGTGTGGACATGAGTCGCCTTCCATTCTAACCGTGAACGCTGATCAGGCGCACCTACGAGCAATGCGCGATATATACTCGAACTGTTCATCGGCTATTCAGTCGGTAAATGCACACAATTCTTCAGGAGACATCATGCAGAGCAATATCCTTGGCACCACCATGCCTGTTCTCGAATTTGTTCTTGAGCCCAATGAGTCGGTTATTTCCGAGGCGGGCGAACTTTCCTGGATGAGCAGTTCCATTCAAATGACCACGCACACGCAACTCGGTGGTGGAGGCGGTATTTTTGGCGTCCTTAAGCGCGTGGCAGGTGGCGGAACTCTCTTCATGACCGAATACCGTGCCATGGGCACGCGCGGTGGAATTGCCTTTGCCACGAAGTTGCCCGGGCACATCGTACCTGTCGAAGTCGGGCCCGGCCATGAATACATGATTCATCGGCATGGATTCTTGTGCGCGACCCCGCAAATTCAGGTCGGGGTTGGATTTCAGCAATCTCTTGGTGCGGGTATCTTCGGAGGCGATGGCTTCTTGCTGCAAAAAGTTAACGGGCAGGGCACATTCTGGCTCGAGCTTTCCGGCGAATTGATTATCAAAGACCTCCAACCTGGTGAGACTCTGCGCGTACATCCCGGCCACGTTGGTGCGTTCCAATCCACCGTTGGTTTCCAGATCACAACCGTTCCTGGAATCAAGAACATGATTTTCGGGGGCGACGGAATTTTTCTTGCTTCACTGACCGGTCCCGGCAAAGTTTGGCTGCAAACTCTGCCAATTGCGAAGTTGGCGCATAAGCTGATGGAGTACATGCCGAGGCCCTCATCCGAAGCTGCGCAAGGCGGGGTGGTGGGAGGGATCGTAGGGTCAATCCTGGAGGGAATGAAATAGAATTTCGGAAATCAGAGATAAAAAGGCCAGCGGTTATCGCTGGCCTTTTATTTTGCAATGAAGAACTATTAACGAAGAACTATTCTGGAGAGACTACAACTAGATGGAAGGTTCCCGGTACGATTTTTGGTCTGGGATGCGGATTGTCCGCCGTCGCCGCCGGTGCAGGTCCAAATTGCGCTGCGGAGATGTAGAGTTTGTGGGTCTTCTGATCCAGGGCCAGAGTGCGTCCGCTTTTTTCGGTTTTTGCGGTGTCGGCGACAGTGTATTTGTCTGCACTTTCCTGTTTGACCACAGTCAAAGTGCCATCTTCGCCGTTGGATGAGAAAATCAGCTTTTTCTCGGAGTCAAATGCGGTCGCATCAGGCCCTTCGCCAATCGTCACAGTGGTCACGACTTTTCCAGAAGTGGTATCCACTACAGCCATTTTTTTGTTGTCGCAGACGGCAAAAAGTCGCTTATTGGATGAATCGTAGGCTAATCCGGACGGCTCGTCGCATGGCGCAAGAGACCAGGTTGCCGTCACCTTCAATGCTTTGGGATCAATCCGTACGATCTCACTTTTGTCTTCGATATTGTCGTAGATATTGCCCGCGTTGTCGGTTACGGGAAATTCCGGTTTCCCACCCAGTGCGATTGTGCCAGCGACTTGTCCCGTCGCGCCATCAATTGCCGTGACGTCGCCACTGCGGCCGTTAAAAGCGAACAGCCGTTTCGTGTTCGCATCGTAAACAATTCCATCAGGATTCTTTCCCGTAGCGACCTTTTGCAAGACCGCCCGCGACTTCAGATCAAAAATTACGACTGCGTCATCGCCGCCATCACTGATAAACCCGCGATTTAACTCTGGCGCTACAGCAATGCCGTGAATACGCTTCATGCCCGTGATTGAGGTAATGGGCTTTCCCGACTCCAAATCAATGACGTCAACTTGGGTGCTATGCGAGACATAGAGCAAGCGCGCATCGGCATCAGCGTACAAATAATCCCAACCGCCTTCGCCGGGGATTGGAATCGATCCGGTCACTTTATATGTTTGCGCAAACCCGCAAATAGAAACTGTCAGAATTGCCAGAATGGTTAGTGCAATGCGTCGCATAAGATCTCCTTGTATGGCTGTTTTTACAAAATGCAACCTGAATCAAACCTTAAACACGGAGGGATTGCTTCAAACTAAGCCAATAGCGCTTTCATCACGGTATCGTGAAATTTAGGGCGAACGTCTTTTATCCCTTGGTGGCTGTTATCTGGCCATGTTCGGTTCGTGAGTAGAGTAACGGAAATCTGGCGTACAGGGTCAATCCATAGCGACGTGCCGGTGTAGCCCCAATGTCCAAATGAATGGGCTGAAAAATATGTGCCCGATTGGGATGGCTGCGATGGCGTGTCCCAACCCAGAGCGCGCGATGTTCCGTCCGGTGATAGCTCGCGCCGCGTAAACAAAGCGACGGCTTCAGAACGAAGGATCGGTATTCCCCCACATAACATGCACTGCGCGAACATTGCAACATCCCCGGCCGTGGAAAACAGGCCGGCTTGTGCAGCCACACCGCCCATCACGTACGCATTTTCATCGTTGACTTCGCCTTGAATAACACGGTGGCGAAATATTCGGTCGTCCACGGTTGGAGGAATCGAATTTCTAATGGCGCTTGGAGGATTGAATCCGGTGTGCGTCATGCCCAACGGCCCAAAAATTTCATGCTGACAGAAGCGATCCAAAGTCTCACCGGCAATTCGCTCTAACGCAACTCCTAAGATGATGAATCCGATATCGCTATAAACCACTTGTGTGCCAGGCTCCGCCGACAGGGCAGTAGAGAAAGCGGCAGCCAATAACGCTTCTTTATCGTGTGCCGATAGATAAAATTTTTCATGCGCTGGCAATCCTGACGAATGCGCAAGCAACATGCGCAACGTAACCAGTCTGCGGCGCGGATCACCGCTGGCAAACTCGGGAATTACCGAAATTACTGGCAAGTCTAAATCCAGCAACCCGCGTTCATACAAAATCATTGACATCGTGGTTGTGGCGACGACTTTTGTGACCGAAGCTAAATCGAAGATTGTTGCCGTTGTGGCTTCAGGAGAACTCGCTTCGTAAGTAAATCGCCCAAAAGACTTCAACCCGACGAGTCTGCCTTTTGACGTAATCGCAACCGATGCGGCAGGGAAGGCCTGCTTTTCAATGCCAGATTTCAGAATAGAAAACGATTCAGAGAATACTTCATCCTGGCCATCATAAGCATGTGATAGCGCTGTGGGTGGAATGGTCACGAATAGTGGCTCATCTGGTTTATAACAAAGGGTTCCATGCCCGTAAATGTGTGAAATGGTTCGACGGAAGTCGCGCCACAATCGTTACTCGGCAACTCTTTCCTGCGCTGATAAACTCACGCTAGTTTGAATAGTAAACTCAAGTCGCTAATCGGGCTCATCGGCTACATACTTGTACCGATTGCTCTCGGCGCGCAAACTTCATCGAGCGCGGATCCTCTCAAACCTCTCGATGCCATCGTTCTTGATGCCATCCACACCAATCAGGTCCCCGGCGCGGTCGTCTTGGTTGGCCATAACGGACAAATCGTCTATCGCAAAGCGTTTGGTGATCGTGCTCTCGATCCGCGCCGCGAGGCGATGACGCTGGACACGATCTTCGACATTGCATCTTTGACCAAGGTCGTAGCGACGACAACAGCCGTCATGCAATTAGTTGAGCAGGGGAGGGTTCGGGTGAACGATCCGGTCGTCAAATATCTGCCGGAGTTCGCGCAGAACGGAAAAGAAGACGTCACGGTGCGGGAATTGCTCACGCACTATTCTGGGCTCACCGAAGACCTTGATCGTTCACAGCCCTGGGAAGGCCGAGAGACTGCCTATCGCATAGCCTTTGAGCAGAAGCCGGTTGATCCACCCGGCGCACGCTTTCGCTATAGCGATATCAACTTTATTACGCTGGGTGCGTTGGTCGAGCGCGTCTCCGGCTTGCCACTCGAAGAATACTGTCAGAAAAATATCTTCACGCCGCTGGGAATGAGCACGACCCGCTATCTTCCGCCTACGTCGTGGCTGCCGCGCATCGCTCCGACGCAATATGACGAGCACGAAAAAATGCTTCGCGGCGTAGTGCACGATCCCACGGCACGGCGCATGGGCGGAGTCGCCGGACACGCCGGAGTCTTTTCCACTGCTGACGATCTGGCGAAACTTGCCCAGGCACTACTCACGGGCAGTTCTGTGTTGACTTCGAGTTCCATAGAAAAGATGACCACGCCGCAGCAGCCGCCCACCGCCGAAGAACTGCGCGGCTTCGGCTGGGACATTGATTCGCCCTTCTCCAGTAATCGTGGCGAGTTTCTGCCCGTCGGCTCCTTCGGGCACACTGGATTCACTGGCACTTCGCTGTGGATTGATCCAACCACGCAGACTTACATCATCATCCTGACCAATGCCGTCCATCCGCGCGGGCAGGGAAGTGCGATTGCGCTTCGCTCTAAGATCGCGACCGCCGTCGCCGTGAACTTACAGCTCACTCCCAATGAGCAAGAAAAGCTGCGGTGGCAAAGCATTACCGGATACAACGAAGCTCAAACTGCTTCCCGCCGTGTCGCCACAAGAAACGGCACCGTCCTGACGGGGATTGACGTGCTGGAGCAGCAAAACTTCGAGCCGCTGCGGCCCTATAAGAAAATCGGCCTGCTCACCAATCAAACTGGAGTGGACTCACAGGGCCGCCGCACCATTGATGTGCTCGCCCACGCACCCGGCATTTCTCTCGACGCGATTTTCAGTCCCGAGCATGGCGTCACCGGATCGCTCGACACCACCGACATCAACAACTCCAAAGACGCGGCTACCGGCTTCCCCGTTTACAGCGTCTATGGCGCGACTGACGCGGCGCGCCGCCCGTCCGTCGAAACACTCAAATCTCTCGACGCCGTCGTCGTGGACATTCAAGACGCGGGCGTACGCTTCTACACCTACGAAACCACGCTGGGATATTTTCTCGAAGCCGCCGCCAAAGCCGGAATCGCCATCATCGTGCTCGACCGTCCCAATCCCATCACCGGATCGTTCGTGCAAGGCTCGATTTCCGACGCGGGACACGAAAGCTTCACCAACTATTCGCCGATTCCCATTCGCCACGGCATGACGCTGGGTGAGCTGGCGAAAATGTTCAACGCCGAACGCGGCATCAATGCGCGGCTCACTGTTATTCCTATGCAAGGATGGATGCGCGGCGACTGGTATGACTCGACCAGCCTCGCGTGGGTGAACCCATCGCCGAATCTGCGCGACCTAATGCAGGCAACGCTCTATCCCGGTGTGGCTTTGGTTGAGGGAACGAATGTCTCCGTCGGCCGCGGCACCGACGCGCCTTTCGAGCTTCTTGGCGCGCCCTGGATCAACGCCCGCGACCTCGCGCAATATCTCAACGCCCGCGAACTCAGCGGTGTGCGTTTTGTGCCGGTCACGTTTTTCCCGACGGCCAGCACCTACGCCAATCAGAAATGCCAGGGCGTGAACATCATCGTCACCGCGCGCAACACTTTCGATGCGCCCGAACTCGGCATTGAGCTGGCGTCCGCGCTGCACAAACTCTATCCCCAGGATTTCAAGCTGGACAAGATGAACGACCTGCTGGTGAACCAGAGCGTCTTCAACGCAATCATGAACGGAGAAGACCCGCGCCGCATCGCCCAGGATTGGCAAGACGCGCTGGATGGGTTTATGCGGGTGAGAGAGAAGTATTTTATCTACAAGTAGTGAGGCTAGTATCTAGGAAGAGTCGCCTCATCGGATTTTGCGGATGTTTTTCGCGCGGAGTAGGATTTGAGGTAGATGAGTGCTATCCGATCTACAACCCCGAGCGAGCCGGACATCAAGACTGACTTCGTGATCGGCCAGGATAACTTTGATGACCTCGTGTTTAACCCGGCATTGGGGCCTAAGCTACGTTATATCTATAACAACGCAAAACAGTCACCTGTTAAGAGGTTTGTCTTAGCTGACGGGCAGCGTGTGTCATATGTCTGTCAGGTTTCGTTAATCGAAAAAGACGGTCATTGTGAACCGCGGTTGGCCTTCTCTGTTCGCGACAAGAAACAAGGGAAAATTTCTGCCGAGCCAGTCGACGAGATTGATGTTTACCGCACGAAGGCTAGTTTTGATCTCAAGAACTGCCACAAGCAATTTTGGGAACTGATTTCATATCTGCAAAGTCTTTCGGAGATAGACGTCCCCAAAGAAAAGTTCTCGTTAGTCTCTCAACAAGAAAGCGAGATCGTCTTAGAACTTCGCCAACGGGGCGCCTCAAGCGTAAGCTCCATCGTCAAACAGTTGCTGTCCACCCCTGATGTCTCTCTGTCTCACGAGGATATCAATCAGATTCTTAAGAGGAAAGAAAAGCTAGCTGAATTCGAAGATGCTCTACAAGAAAATTGGATCGAGCCCAAGTGGCAAGATTTTTTTGATGAGAATAAATGGATATTTGGCTATGGATTGAACTATCAAGTCCTAAGGCATTTGCAAAGCCAGCCCCATTACGGCGGCACGCGAGTTGATGGCCGCGGAGGTAAGAAGGGAGATTATCTCGTCTCAAGCGTAGGCGCAGTAAATTTCACGGTGCTCGTAGAGATCAAGACTCCAAGAACGCCATTACTTCAGGGCAGCTGCGAAATCAGGAGTGGGGCATGGAGCCTTTCCAAGGATCTTAGTGATGCATTGTCGCAAATCCAGGCATGCATTGATGAGTGGGATAAACACGGGGCGGAACAACGCGATAACAGAGATAGGCTAGAAGGTAGCGACGTCTACACAGTGCAGCCTAAGGGCATTATAGTCATCGGCTCTCTCAATGAGGTTAAGACTGGAAGTGATGCCAGGGAGTTCAGATCGAAGCGAGAAACATTCCAGAGATTCAGAAAATCAATTCATGGCATAGACATCATTACTTTCGACGAACTTTATCAGAGAGCGAAGTTTATTGTCGGGGACCAGCCTTAGAAAAACATCGCGGCGAGTACCTTGTGTTTTGTGCTACTATGCCGCTCTGACCCGAGGATAAACACCGTCCAAAAGTGATTATCTCGGGTCGAAGCGAAGGGCTAATTACCGTCCGACGGACTGCGGTGTCCAAGACCACGATCCGGGTTCTTAGCTCTTTTTCGCCGATAATCCTAGCATGTGTGTCTAGTTAAGTTCCAGACCCGTTTTGGGGTGCTGGTACGCCTTCTATTAACTTTATTCTTGTCGGGAGCGCATTTAAATGGGCACATCATTCTGGATTCGCCGATTCTTCATAGTCTTTGCTGGCGCGTTTCTCGTTATTGCCATCGCGCAGTTCTTAAGGCATCACGCATTCTCGCTTTTGGGAACGCTCTTCTGGGCCGCGGTCTCCGCCGCGATTTTCACGGTCGGTCGTATCTACCGCTCACGCAGAGGCGAGGCGTGCGCCCTCTGCAACGATATTCCTCAGAAAACGCCGACCGCGTCACAATAAATCCGTGGTCATTCTCCTCATGGGAGTTTCGGGCTCCGGCAAAACCACAATCGGCCATCTCCTCGCCTCACAGCTCGGTTGGCAATTCGCCGATGCGGACGATTACCATTCCGTGGCCAACGTCGAGAAAATGCGAAGCGGCATTCCGCTTACCGATGCCGACCGCGCGCCTTGGCTCGAAGCTCTGAGCAGTCTTATCACTGGCTGGATTACGAGAGGGAAGAATGCGCTCTTAGCTTGTTCGGCGCTGAAGAAGGCCTATCGCGACGAGCTGCGGGTCGGCCCAGAAGTGAAGATCGTCTATCTGCGCGGAACTGCAAACTTGCTCCATGAGAGATTGCGTTCTCGCACGGGCCACTACATGAGCGAATCTATGCTCGCCAGCCAACTGGCCACGCTGGAAGAGCCAATAAAGCACGAAGATGCACTCGTCATAGATATCGCCCAAACTCCCAATGCAATCGTAGCTGAAATCCGCGCGAGACTGGGACTGCCCGGTCCCATTTCCCCATAATTTGGTCGCTGTATATCGCTTGCGCGCCCTAAAAAGAGTCCTGCCTTACCGCTCTAGTGCAAATTCTTGCGCAGGGCAGGCCCAAAATACGAAAAATGCAATAAATTCCGCACCCAGCACGGGTTTTGTGACATCATGTCGAGCGTGGGGCGTGAACTTTCTCTGGCCGTGCGGCGCAGTTTGGGCTTGTGCACGCTGATCGTGTTGCTGGCTGGTGCATCCCAAATCGCCAACGCTAAAGAAGGACCTCCAGCTACATCCGTGCTATCAGCTCCCGTTTCCGTTGTGACCCCGCCATCCGAATCGCTCGTCATCGGTTTCATGGGAGGTTTCGTCAGCCGTAATGCCAGCCACCATGCTGAAGTAAAGCTGATACAGAGTCTGCGCGGCGAGTATTCGAGTGATGTGTATTTCGGAATGTACGAGAATCGCCGCCAAGACGAAGCCTACGCCATGATTCGTGAGCACCTCGACAGCAATCGCGATGGCCAGCTTTCGGAAGAAGAAAAAAATCGCGCCCACATACTTCTATTTGGACACAGTTGGGGCGCCTATGCCGTCGTTGCCCTAGCGCGAAGGCTCAACCGCGAGGGTATCCCAGTCATGCTCACGGTACAGGTGGATAGCGTCGCCAAGCCTTTCCGCAACGACAGCGTAATTCCTGCCAATGTTCATCAGGCAGTGAACTTCTATCAGACGCGCGGCTGGATTCACGGGCGGCGAAAGATCTCCGCTGCCGATCCCGTGCACACGGAAATTCTTGGCAACTTCCGCCTCGATTACAAGGAGCAGCCCTCCGAAGAATGTAGTGAATATCCCCGGTCGGCTCGCTGGTTGATGAAGGGGCATATCGCCATTGAGTGCGACCCCCAAGTTTGGTCGCAAGTGAAAACACTTCTGCGCAGCCAGTTGCCTCCGATTGTTGTAACCGATAACACAACCCAACAAACCATCAGCGCTGTGCGATAAGAACGCGCGAAACTGATATTATGTTTGTGCGGGGTCGTCACGCCGCGGTTAGTCCCTTCAGCCGTTTTCAAGAGCGGGCGCGTAGCTCAGTTGGCAGAGCAATGCCCTTTTAAGGCATGGGTCGATGGTTCGAGTCCATCCGCGCTCACCATATAGATTCTTACCAAATGAACACTCGTAAAGAGTTCATAAGCGATCTGCGCAGCGAGAGCGCCGTGCTCACAGATACGACCGCCAATAAATTAAAGAGGCGGCTGGCGCCGCCTCCCATAGCTTTATTTCAATGAATTAAGGCTGGGCTGGCTCGGTCACTTAGAGAGCTCGAATATGATTCCACTCTCCGGATAATAGGGCCCAAAAGTTACGCCAAACAAAGCCTGTCCCGTGGGGCCCGCAATCAGGCTTCTGGGCTGGGAACCCGCATTGCCGCCAGGAAAACTAAAAAGCACTTGTTCCACGTCACCTGGAGGAATCTCGAATATTGTTCCACTACCGTTTGCTCCTCCGCCTTCTGTAATTCCGTAAAGGTTACCGACGCCATCGCGCACCATATTCCCAAACGGCGCACATCCGTCGGTACCCGCGAATTGATGGAGCGTCGTTTTGCTCCAGGTACCGCCACTCCCGGGCGACACCTCAAATACCGTGCCGCAATTTCCACTGCCGCCAAATTGCGTCATGCCATAGAGATTGCCCTTGGGATCGATGACAAGTAACGTGTCAGGAGTAGTCCCATCGGCGTCATTTTGAAAGAAATAAAGCATTTTTTCCTTCCATCCCCCGCCGGCCTGTGGAGATAATTCGAAAACGCCTCCACATCCGTCACCACATTGCTGCGATCCGCCGTCATTGGCGACACCATAAAGATTTCCGGCTTTATCAAATACCAGTCCACCAATAGGATTGGCTCCGTCGGACGTGCCGCCGGCAAATGCATAGAGCACGGTCTCCGTCCAGCCTCCGCCAGCTTGTGGACTCAGCTCAAAAACAACGCCTCCAAGAGCGGTTCCCCCAAACTCTCCTACCCCATAGAGATTGCCAGATGCGTCAAAAATTAAGTTTGTGTATCGAGGATGCGACGCATCGGCGCCTCCGGCAAAACTATAAAGCGTGGTTTCTTTCCAGACTCCGCCCTTTGATGGACTCAATTCAAATACCGTTCCGCAGTTGCACGTTCCGCTTCCTCCGTACTGCGTTGTGCCATAGAGATTTCCCTTAGCATCCAAAGTCAGCACGGCTTCCGGATGGCCTCCATCGGCTCCTCCCGTGAATGAATACAGCGCGTTCTCCGTCCATATTCCGCCGGACGATGGATGCACCTGAAAAACCGTGCCGAAACTATAAAACCCATCCGACCCGGTCGTTCCATAAAGATTTCCGGCGCGGTCCGCCACCAGACCTACCGGATCGACTCCTCCGGGAAACGTGTGGACACGAGTTTCTGTTGCCGAAGCAAAAAGCGAAATGGTTAAGACGAGCAAAGCCACTGTGGCCGCGCCGCAGGCATACGAAAGAAATCTGGCTTTCATAAAAATCTCCCCGGTTTAAACCGTTGTGCGTATTTCGGAACCTTTGTCTCCACGGCCCCTCAAACACAGAAATGACAAATTGAATGGGCCACGATGACGTCTCCGTCAGCGAGCAGCGCCCAAAGCCAACCGCCCCAAACTGCCGGGCGCGAGCGCCTGGTTTTTCAGGGATTGGGGCTTCGGTGCCTGCATCTCCTGCGAGGGTTCGCTATTTTCGTCGAAATTGCCCTTGGTGAAGCCAGTCACAATCGGACGATTCGCGATGGTTTCATAAGCATACCCAGTCAAAGTCGCAGAAGGATGGAGGAAATTCGCTTTGACATCCACGCGGGCCCAACCATAATGGATCTCTCCGTCGATCAAAAACTTGAAACCCATGTAGGGGCCGGCGAACTTGCCGCCTCTTCCCCACGGCCCAAATGAATTGACGGTTCCTCCGCCGCCGAAGTAATAGACGGAATTCGAAGAATCCATCAGCAGCGCCTGCGATTGAAACGACCTCTCGGGGCCGTTCCCGACCAGTACGCCCCAGGGCACCGCCGCAGCGGCCTCTTTAATGTTGTTCGGCTTTTTCTGTTGCCGCTTCCGGAATTGCGCACGCGAGCCAACTTGACGCACGCTGCTGCTAACGCCCCAGATTGCATTGCCCGCCTGCTCGGGGCCGGCTTTGAGGGAGGCATGCGAGCCGAACGTGCATACGGAGCAGCTTTTTCGGTCAAAGGCGTTGAAGTTGTTACTAATGACGAAATCAGCAGTGCCGTCGTTATTCAAATCGAGCAAGACGGGCGAGCCCACCACAATCGGTGTATGCGTGGGCGTGTAAACAATTTCGGCGTCAGAAGGCACGGTCTCAGCCAGGATTGCTCCGCTGACGGCGCAAGCCGCAGCCACATAAGATAACAGGCCCTTGTTTAGGTTTGTGTTGAGAGTGGACGGTTTTCGCGAGGGTTTACCGCTGGGTGTTGCTGGGCGAACCATAAGTATCCTCCTGGTGGGAGACGCTTAGGAGAACTCGGGAGAGAGAATCCTAAATCAGCACGGAACTATATTGTGGTGCCCGAATAAAGTCAACTAGTATCCTGATTCTGGGGAGCGATGGTCCTCGGATATGCCCAAACCGCCTGACAGCAAAGCCTCAATCTGATGATGACATCAGAGAGAGGCTCATGGCTGCAACTCAAACGCCTCGCTAAATCTCTGAGAGATTACGCGAGGTCGAAGCGATCGTTATTCATCACCTTGCTCCACGCTGCTGCGAAGTCTTTCACAAACTTTTCCTTCGCGTCCGAAGAACCATAAACTTCGGCCAACGCACGCAGTTGGGAGTGCGAACCGAAAATCAGGTCAACCCGCGTGCCGGTCCACTTCACTGCGTTCGTTTTCCGGTCGCGCCCCTCGTACACGCCGTCAGCGCCGTTGGGCTTCCATTCCGTGCTCATATCGAGCAGGTTTACAAAGAAGTCGTTCGTAAGTGTGCCGGGCTTCTTCGTGAAGACCCCATGTTTTGCGTTGCCGGTGTTTGCTCCGAGTACGCGCAACCCGCCGACGAGAACAGTCATCTCGGGTGCGGTCAGCTTTAGCAACTGCGCTTTATCCACGAGCAGCGCTTCTGCTGGAAGCCCGTGCTTTCCGTTGAGAAAATTGCGGAAGCCGTCTGCTTTCGGTTCGAGCGGCTCGAAAGATTCAACATCGGTTTGTTCTTGCGACGCGTCCATGCGGCCCGGTTTGAACGGAATTTTCACATCAACCCCGGCATCTTTGGCCGCCTTCTCAATGGCTGCATCGCCGCCAAGAATGATGAGGTCTGCGAGTGAAACTTTCTTTCCGCCGGATGCTGAAGCGTTGAACTCTTTTTGGATCCCTTCAAGCTTTTGCAACACCTTCGCTAATTCAGCCGGCTGATTGACTGCCCAATCCTTCTGCGGAGCGAGTCGAATGCGCGCGCCGTTCGCTCCCCCGCGCTTGTCAGAGCCACGGAATGTCGAAGCCGACGCCCAAGCCGTCGAGACTAACTGGGACACAGACAAGCCCGACGCCAGGATTTTCGCCTTCAGTGCAGCAATATCCTGCTCGGCTACAAGTGGATGATTAACGGAAGGAATCGGATCTTGCCATGGAAGCGTTTCCTTGGGGACGAGGGGGCCGAGATAGCGAACTATCGGACCCATGTCGCGGTGTGTCAGCTTGAACCACGCCCGTGCAAACGCATCTGCGAACTGGTCTGGATGCTCGTAGAACCGGCGCGAAATTTTCTCGTAAGCCGTATCGAAGCGCAGTGAGAGGTCCGTGGTCAGCATGGCTGGCGAATGACGCTTTGCCGGATCATGCGCGTCGGGCACGGTATCTTTGCCTGCGCCATTTTTCGGTGTCCATTGGTGCGCGCCGGCCGGGCTCTTGGTGAGTTCCCATTCATACTTGAACAAGTTCTCGAAGAAGTTATTGCTCCACTTCGTCGGCGTCGTGGTCCAGGTGACTTCCAGTCCACTACCGATGGTGTCAGCGCCACAACCTTTGCCAAATTTATTCTTCCATCCGAAGCCTTGGTCCTCGATCTCGGCGCCTTCCGGTTCGGGTCCAACATAGTCAGACGGGATGGCAGCGCCATGCGTTTTGCCAAACGTATGCCCGCCGGCAATCAGTGCAACCGTTTCCTCATCGTTCATGGCCATGCGTTTGAATGTTTCACGGATGTCACGCGCAGCCGCGACTGGATCGGGCTTGCCATTCGGCCCTTCTGGATTCACGTAGATCAAACCCATTTGAACCGCGCCGAGCGGATTCTGCAAATCGCGATCACCGCTGTAGCGTTCGTCTGCCAACCATGTGCCTTCGGGCCCCCAGTTCAGCTCTTCCGGCTCCCAAACATCCGCCCGTCCGCCGCCGAAACCGAAAGTTTTAAAGCCCATCGACTCAAGAGCGACGTTGCCTGCAAGAATCATCAGGTCTGCCCAGGAAATTTTTCGACCATACTTCTGCTTAACCGGCCACAACAGACGGCGGGCCTTATCAAGATTTACGTTGTCAGGCCAGCTATTGAGCGGTGCAAAGCGCTGCTGTCCGGCCCCGGCGCCGCCGCGGCCGTCGCCAATGCGATACGTACCCGCGCTATGCCACGCCATCCGGATGAACAGTCCACCATAATGCCCGAAGTCGGCCGGCCACCAATCCTGTGAATCCGTCATGAGCGCGTGGAGATCTTTGATCACGGCATTAAGGTCGAGGCTCTTGAATTCCTTTGCGTAGTCGAATTCTTCGCCCATCGGATCTGACAAGTTGGAATGTTGATGTAGCCCCTGAAGGCTCACCTGCTTGGGCCACCAGTCGCGATTGGTGGGAGCCGATGCTCCGTGATTGAACGGGCACTTCGCTTCGGGCAGGGTGCTTTTATCTTTGGTTTCGGGGCTGACGCTTCCCGACGAAGTTGCGAGTGT
>JAJPHW010000035.1 GCA_021325035.1 Terriglobia bacterium | reverse complement strand
CAGCCGCGATCGCAATCTCTGGCACATCAGCCACGAAGGCGGCGAATTGGAAGACGCGGGCAACGCTCCGCTTGAAACTACATGGCAATGGACGCGTTCGCCACAAGATGCGCCGGATCGCGAAGAGCAAGTCAAAATTGGCTTCCAGGCCGGCGTCCCAGTCTCGGTGAATGATATGCCGCTTGATCCGGTCGCGCTGGTCGAATTGTTGAATGAGATTGGCGCACGAAATGCGATCGGCAGAATTGATCTTGTCGAAAATCGTTTCGTTGGCATTAAGTCTCGTGGATGCTATGAAACTCCAGGTGGAACGCTGCTGATTGCCGCGCACCGCGAGCTCGAAGCGCTGTGTCTGGACCGTGATCTTGCACACTTCAAACAGCACATCGGCCTGAAATACGCGGAACTGGTTTATTTCGGATTATGGTTCACACCATTGCGCGAAGCGCTTGATGCGTTCATCGTCAGCACGCAGAAAAACATCACGGGAACGGTCACGCTGTCCCTCTACAAGGGTAACGTCTCCGTCGTTAGCCGCGAATCGGCGTTCTCGCTCCATCGCACCGATCTTTCGTCGTTCACTATGGGTGAAAGTTACGACCAAAAAGATGCTGCTGGATTTATTCGAATCCTCGGTCTGCCCTCGCGTTCGCGAGCGGCATTAAATGTTGAATCATCCAAGGCAGAGAAATCTGAGGTCGCAATATGAAGATGTGGTCAGGAAGATTCGGCGAGCCGCTGGATCCTTCGTTCGAGAAATGGCAACGGTCATTTGATTTTGACAAGAGGCTCCTGCCGTACGAGTTGGCAGCCAGTGGCGCACATGCACGCGCACTGCGCGAAGCAGGGATTCTCACAGCCGACGAGCTGATTGCAATCCTGCAAGGCCTCGATGAAATTGGGAAGCTGGCATCGCTTTCACCCGAGTTTCTCAACGATCAAGATGCGGAAGATGTGCACCATTTCGTTGAGAAACAACTGGTTGCGCTGATTGGCGACGTGGGCTACAAGTTGCACAGCGGACGTAGCCGCAATGAGCAGATAGCGACCGATCTACGCCTGTATGTCCGTGCCAGCATCGATCATTTGCTCGTGGACACAGCTTCGCTCTGCGACGCGATCCTTGATCGTGCGGAGCAGGCGGGAACCGCGGCGATGCCGTCTTACACGCATCTTCAACGCGCGGAGCCGGTGCTGGTTGCACATTGGCTGCTTGCTTACTGCGAGATGTTTCTGCGTGATGTGAGTAGGCTCGCAGATTGCCGCATGCGCTTGAATGTTTGTCCTTTGGGTTCGGGGGCAGTGGCTGGCGCTACGCTTCCGCTAAATCGTAAAGCGATGGCCACGGAACTCGGATTTGATGGCCCTACCGCGAACAGCATCGACTCCACCGCCGACCGCGATTTCGCCATTGAATTCGTCCATGCACTTTCGCTTTTTGCTTTGCACTTGAGCCGCTGGGCTGAAGAAATGATCTTGTTTTCTTCGCAGGAGTACAGCTTCATTCAACTGCCCGAAGCGTACTCCACGGGAAGCAGCGCCATGCCGCAAAAAAGAAATCCGGATTTGCTGGAGCTCGCGCGCGGTAAGGCCGGGCGTGTGATCGGCGATGCGATCGCGTTGCAAGTCACTCTGAAAGGATTGCCGCTCGCTTACAACAAAGACCTACAGGAAACGCAAGAGTCACTTTTCAGCGCAACGGAAACGATGCTCGCGCTTGTGCCACTCGTCACTGGCTGGATGCGCAATGTCGAGTTCAATTACGACCGAATGTCAGAGGCTTCGCAATCGGGATTCATGAATGCCTGGGCGGCCGCGACTTATTTGGTCAAGCGGGGTGTGCCGTTCCGCCTTGCGCATGAACAAGTTGGCAAAGCTGTGCGTTTATGCCTCGATAAGAATTGCCGGCTTGAAGATCTTGCGCTCGCAGATTGGCAGGCTCTCAATCCCGCATTTTCCGGGGATATCTTTGAGCATCTCAAACTCGAATCGGTCATCGCCATCCACAATGTTCCCGGCGGCACAGCGGCCTCGCGAGTGCGCGAAGCGTTAGCTGAAGCCCGGCAAAAAGTCGAATCCATCCCAGTCATTCGAGGAGGTGTGCATGCGCACGCGTAAAGCGATTCTTCCCGATGCGAAACATATTCACGAGCTCATATGCGCCTACTCCGGCGACGGCACTCTTCTACCGCGTACGCTTGCGGAGATTTGCGAAAACGTACGCGACTTTGTAGTTCTCGAAGATGAAGGCAAAATCATCGGCTGCGGTGCCCTGCATCTTTACGGTGTCCACTTGGCTGAAATCCGCTCGATCACGGTGGATCCAATCTGCCAGGGCAAGGGCGGCGGCAGTAAGCTGGTGCGTGCGTTATTTGCAGAAGCGAAGCAGCAAAAGGTCGATTCCATCTGCCTGTTCACTCGCGCTCCCGAGTTTTTCTCAAAAATGGGGTTCGAAGTCGTTCGCCGCGACGATTTGCCCGACAAAGTCTCGAAAGATTGCTGTGTTTGTCCCCGTTTTCATCGTTGCGACGAGGTTGCGATGATTCGTGGAGAGCTACCGACCGTGTCCATTCTTCCTCCGTCACACGCCAAAACACGGACAAGGGACTACTTCGTGTCCGAGTCAGCCCTGCTTAGTTCAAGCACATAAATGACTTGGGGATTGCGATCAAACGTGGAGTAATCCAATAGAGAAGAAAGACCTATACCCACAAGTCTCCGTTGACATCCAATTTGCTGGGCTTTAACGTCAATTAACTGTGCATTGAAGGACGCGCACAAAATTTGGTACAAACCCCTCCGGTGACCTCCCTGTAATTTCACCGGCCGCCAAGTTTGCTTGTATCCATATAGCTTTGTGGGAGAGTGTCAATGCGGTTGTTCACCCGTGGCCGTTTCAGCCTATTCTTTTTATTTGTCTCATCTCTGATTCTTCCCAAAGCTTTTGCTGCAGATCCACCTCAGGGACTGAACAAGATTCAGCATGTCGTATTCATGGTCAAAGAAAACCGCAGCTTTGATAATTATTTTGGGACCTATCCTGGGGCGAATGGGGCGAGTACGGCCGTTTTGTCCACCGGGGCCGTTTATCCGCTCGGTCATACGCCCGACTCAACCCCGCAGGATATCTGTCATCTCTGGCAATGCCTGGTGGGGGAGATTGACTACGGAAAAATGGACCACTTCGACACCAGCCAGGGTTGCCAGCGGAACGGTACGTATCTCTGCCTTTCCCAACTTACGCGGCAAGACATCCCGAATTACTTCACCTACGCCGATAATTTCACGCTTGCCGATAATTACTTCTCTTCGATTACGGCAACAAGTTTCCCCAACCACCTTTATACGATTGCGGCCGGGTCAGGCGGCATCATTGATCAGGCTTTTGACGGCGATAACCGCGCTGTAGGCTGCGAGGCCCCTCCCAATTCAACTACCCGCTTCATGGATCAGTACGGCAATGTCACTTATCAATATCCCTGCATTGATATTCCAACCCTGGGAGATTTACTCGACGAGTCCAATATCACCTGGACTTCTTACTCGCCGGATCACATTATTTTTAACGCTTTTACCGCCATCAATCACATCTTCAACAGTCCTCTTTGGAACCAGCATATTTCGTATTACGGAAACTTCGCGAATGATGCGCAGTCGGGGAATTTACCCGCGGTCAGTTGGTTGGTCGAGAGCAATGAAAGCGAACATCCTCCGTTCAGTAGTTGCTACGGAGAAAACTGGACAACACAACAGATCAACGCGATCATGTCCGGCCCGGATTGGGATTCGACCGTTATCTTCCTGACATGGGATGATCCCGGTGGCCTTTATGATCACGTCACGCCACCAAACGAAGATGAGTACGGCTTGGGCGCGCGTGTGCCCATGATCATCATTTCGCCGTATGCGCTGGCGGGGCATATTTCTCACACACAATATGAGCCTTCATCGGTTTTGAAATTTATCGAGGAACTCTTCAATCTTCCCAGCTTGACGCAACGCGACCAGAACGCAAATGACATGATGGACAGCTTCAATTTCAATCAGAATCCGTTGCCGCCTGTCATTTTGCAGTCTCAGACCTGCCCGTACGACGCGAGCAGCATGAATTTCCAACCGCAGCAGGTGGGCACGACCAGCCCGGTTTATACGCTTACCTTTACCAACCAGATGAACAAAAATGACACGCTCAAGTCGGTCCAGGTCACCGGGGACTATGCGCAGTCGCAAAGCTGTGGCACGCTTTACCCTGGAGCACAATGCAAAATCAGCGTGGACTTTACCCCAAAAGCCGTGGGTATGCGGACGGGGACAATTACAGTGAACGATACTTCGCCGGGAAGTCCCTACGTTACACAGCTGACCGGAATTGGCTCGGCCCTCAGTTTCAATCCACCTGCAACTCTAGCTTTTAAAGCACAGCCGGTAGGAACGACCAGCGTGGTTAAAACGATTGTCCTCACCAATGCAGGTTCGACGACATTAGCTGTATCCAGCGTCGCTTTGACAGGAAATTTTTCTCAAACGAATAGTTGTGTGGGAAACATTCCGCCCAATGGAACGTGCAAGATTAACGTTAAATTTTCCCCACAATCTGCCGGCAATCTGCCCGGCACCGTGACCGTGACAGACAGTGATCCCTCCAGCCCGCAGACAATTGCCTTGACGGGTTTGGGCGATTCCATTGCTTCTTCACCCGCTTCGTTGAATTTTGGTTCGCAGCCGTTGAATTCGATCAGCGCGCCTCTTCCTCTGACGCTAACGAACCTGACCTCCACGGCAATTCCCATCAATGACATTGGCATTGCTGGAACTTACGACTTCGGTGACTTCTCGCAGACCAACGATTGCGGCACGAGCCTGCCGCCGAATGGCAATTGCACCATCGAGGTTTCCTTCGCACCGACCCGTCTTGGTCTTATCAATTCACCTGTAGTACTTGTCCGCACGCCTGAGGGCGATAGCCCATTGGCAGTAGCGCTTACAGGTACGGGCATCGCTTCTACGAACAATCCCGTGCCGCAGATTAATTTCCCGCTTGTGCCCGCAGCCGCACCAACCGGGAAGCAAGGGCTGACGCTCAACATCTATGGAACTGGATTCAGCGCCGCATCCGTAGTCAATTGGAATGGGTCTCCCCGTCAGACCACGTTTTACGGACGCAGGCTTTTAAAAGCGGTAATTAATACTGCGGATTTGCTTTCACCTGAAATTGCGAAAATTACAGTATCGAACCCTGCTCCCGGCGGCGGTGTTTCCAATGTTGCTTTGTTCCCGGTAACGCAGCCGGCGAATGTTGGTTTCAGCAATCAGAAAATTTCTGTCGGTGAAAATCCCATGGCAATCGTGAGCGGGGATTTCAACAACGACCATTTAGCTGATCTCGCCGTCGTCAACCAATCGTCGAATACAGTTTCCATTCTCCTAAACAACGGAGCGGGTGGTTTTACTTCAGGCGCAGTCTTGCAAACTGGAAGCCAGCCGATGGATATAGTCCTCGGGGACTTCAACAATGACGGCAATCTTGACTTAGCAGTGGCCGATGCTCTCGAAAGCCGTGTACGAATTTTCCTGGGAAATGGCGATGGAACATTTACTCCGGGCCCACTGACCAACTGCACGCTCGCGATGGATTGTGGCAACAGTCCTGATCCGGTTGCGCTCGTTGCAGGAGATTTCAACGGTGATGGTGACCTTGATCTTGCAGTAATCAACGAATCCATCAGCACCGTTTCCATTCTGCTTGGAGCCGGGGACGGAACCTTCCGCACCCAGGCCACGACACCCGTCAATCTATCGCAACCCACCGCCATTGCGATCGCCGACATTAACGGCGACGGAATTGCCGATCTGGTCATTTCCAATACGCAAGGCAATCAGGTTGTCACGGTAGGTGGAAATGGCGCCGGCGCATTTGTAAGTGGTCAGTCATTGAGTACTCCTGCGCCCGGAGCTATCGTGCTGGCAGATTTCAACGGCGACAACCATGAGGACATCGCTGTTCTGAATCCCACAGACTCGACTGTGACCATTTTCTTAAACTCCGGAAATGGCACTTTCGCTACCGGGAAGACTTACTCGACAGACAGCAATCCCAGCGGAATCGTGATCGGTGACTTTAACGGCGATGGCATTACCGATATTGCAACGACAAATCAGGGTGCAAATTCCGTTTCCATATTACTGGGAGTGTGAAATGGCACGTTCATGGCGCACCAAGACTTCCCTGCAGGGGCTGCACCGTCAGCACTCACAATCGGTGACTTCAACGGTAATGGATTGCTGGATTTGGCTGTGACCAATTCCACAAACCTTGCGATTAACGTGCTATTACAGTAAGTTGTGCCATGGTGTGAGTCGCATGGCGTGGGGCGCAAGCGCGTTGGGATGCTGCGTCCCTCACGTGATGCCACTGAAATGCAGGCGAGTCCGGCCCCAACCCCCAATGTTTCGGCTGGTCGAGGCACGCGCAATCTTCGTATTCCCCATCGAGCCGGATGTTGAGCTTGCGCACTTCGCCCGGGCTCAATCGCAGCACGGTTTTCTTGGCAAAGTCGTTGGTCCCGGGGAAATACCACGTTTTATAACCCTGCGAAGAAACCTCGAGAGTGAGTCCGATGCTCGCGGGGAGCAGCACGGAATAATTCGGTCCCGACTCCACAGAGAGCAAATTAGCCGGATTCTGCGCGTGCCGGAACAGCAGTGTTGCTGGAATTGCGACTGAAGCCTCATCGTCAATTAACGTCCCCATCATTGCGGGCGCCTTCCCACGAAACTGAATTTTTAAGTTTGCGGAAGGATGCGCAACAGAAATCTCCGTCGCCGGCAAAGGGCTGCGACTGCCATAAAACACGGATGGAGTAGGCGGGTATCCCCAATCTTTTTTTTCGGCGATCACCGAATACTTTCCCCAGGGAAGGCCGGTTAATAGAAAACTCCCACTCTTATCGCTCGTCGCTGTTTTTTCAGGAGTGTCGTTGCCAATTGTTTGAGCGGCCGTGACAGTCGCGCCAGAAACTGGCTTGCCCTTCTCGTCTAATACGGTTCCCTGGATGCTTCCAGTTTGTTGGGCCACGGCTAATGATGCCCAACATGCTAACCAAACGATGAGAGTAAAGAAATAAGTGCGTGGGCTCATGATTGTTCCTTATGCGAATCATAGCGCATAGGGAGATATGCTTTGGATGAGGATGCAGATGAAAGAGAACGACCGGCAAAGGTCATTGAAAAGGAAAACCCACGGCAAAAACCGTGGGCTCTATGGATATTAATGTACTCAGAACTTACGAGTTTCCCGCCACCATTCTTAATTTTCCCGGAAGAAAGTGGTACGGCGGCCACGGTCCCGTAATCACTAACTCGCAATTTTTCAATTGTTTAGCGGCACTGGTGTAGCGATTTTGATATTTTTCTACTGCTTTCGAGTCAATCAGGTGAGCGATATCAATCAGCATGCCGTTGGTGTTGACCCGCTTGCAGCTGACTTCCTCTTCCAGCGGGTTGAACAACTTATGCACCTGTACCGAAAGCGCCCGCGCTTTGGTTTGCCGCTCACGATCCTTGGAAGCTTTCTCGCGCAGCTTGCTCAGATACTCCCCTCCCACCCCATCAGGAATCTGCACATCTGCCATCGCCTCTCGCAGTACGCCGTCGCGAACGAGCACCTTCAGGTGCATCTCCGCCTTCCCGCGCAGCCGGGCCACACTCTGCCCAAAAGCTTTCCGGTTGGCTCGAACCGCCTGCCGCAATGCTTCATCGGTGTCAAAAACAGTTCCAAATCGGAACGGCAGTACGGTACCCGTGCGGAAGCAAACGCTCACGACTCGTGCATGTTCCAACACGATACGCTCGTCGAGCTTCAAGCCTTCTTCGGGGGTTTCGCGGTCGTACTCACTGACCACCACAGCAAATTCACCGCTGGGATAGCTCAGGACTGGGGCGCCATTTACACCTTGAATGCCATCAAGCAAATAAGGACGCCGGGCTCGTGTTCCGTTGTTGAGGGTTTGTTGCTCAGTCAGACAATACGCATACCACGCCATGATTAGCTTTCTCCGAACTTAACCCGGGGCGCAAAATGAGCCGCCTCTCGGCAAAACAGTTGGTTACGGCTTCTGGACCTGGAAAACGGGCGGTGACGCAAAAAACCGGACGATAACAGGTACGTCCTAAAGGCATGTTACTCCCACGTTACTGAAGTTTGCAACCATTTTGTAGCACGTCGCATCGGCAAATCGCTAACAATATGACCCCTGCTCATGTTTAATTCCACGCTCATGGAGACTTTCGACCCGTAGCCGCATTCTTGAACTGAAATTAAAATTGTCTAGAGAGATTTACGAATAGGGGCGCCAGGAGAATTCATTTCATGTGCAAGTCACTGATTTACTTCATTCTTATCTTACTTGTCTCTCTAGGCGCGTATGCGCAAAGCTGCCCCACCCGCCCAGCCCCCGGCAGCACCGTGACCGATCCTGTCGCGATTTACAGCCAGAACGGCCTGTTAACCGCCAGCCTGACGATTGAAAATTATCTGAGCTCCGGTTTTTTTCTCTACTGCTATGCCTACCAGACCGGTGTGGAGGCCCCGACCCTCCGCCTCAATCCCGGTGACAAGGTCAATCTCACGCTCACCAACGAGATTCAGCAGTTCGCTTCGAGCGAGCCTTCCATGCACAACCATGCGGAGCCTGCCAACGTGGACTGCAATGGAACCATGACCTCATCCTCAACTAATCTCCACTTTCACGGCATGAACCTCGCCCCCAAATGCCATCAGGATGAGACTCTCTACACCCTCATCAACCCCGGCGATCCGCCGTTCCCCTATCAATTTGCGGTTCCGGCAAACGAACCCCCGGGATTGTACTGGTACCATCCTCATCCTCATGGCCTCACCGAATCTCAGGTTATTGGCGGGGCCTCCGGCGCATTCATCGTTGAGGGGATTGAGAAAATCAAGCCGGAAGTCGCGGGCCTCACCGAGCGTGTTCTCGTTCTGCGGGATCAGCCCAGCGGCCCTATGACCATCAATTTCGTGCCGACCAGCCCCGGCGCTCCAGTTATCAACACGGCTCCATCAGAAAAGCAGTTCTGGCGTGTGCTCAATGCGGAAGGCGAAGTCTTCGTTAAATTGCAGATTAAAATCAATGGCCAGCCGCAAACCCTGCGCGTAGTGGCCCTCGACGGCTATCCGCTCAAGACGGACTACCTCACAACTTCGATCGAATTACCTCCCGCTGGCCGTGCCGAGTTCATCATGCAAGGCCCTCCTAGCGGAGGAACCGGTACTTTCTCTACTTTGGGGGTGGACACCGGCATCAATGGCACACCCAATCCGCCGCAACTGATCGCCAATATTCTGCCTTCCGGCAACTCCGCGCAGGCAAATCACATGCCTCGACAGGATGCTGCAAAAGCGCAGGCTGCGTCACTCATCAGCGCTTTGCCTGTGGCCACGCGTAACCTTTATTTCTCGGAATACCTCGGAAGCAACGGCAATTCGCAGTTTTATATTACCGTTCAGGGGCAGAAACCCAAGTTCTTCGAGCCCAGCGACCCACCCGCGATCGTTACCACCCAAGGGTCAATCGAAAATTGGACCATCCAGAACCAGGCTGAAGAAATTCACGCTTTTCATATCCACCAGTTGCATTTCTTGGTAGTGGCCATCAATGGCGTTGCACTTAAAGCTCCTTACATGGCCGATACGATTGCCATCCCCGGCTGGACAGGGAAGGGACCCTACCCCAGTGTCACGCTGCGCATGGATTTCAGCGATCCGCAAAATGTCGGCACGTTCGTCTATCACTGCCACATCCTCTTACACGAAGACAATGGCATGATGGCCAAGATACAGGTCAATCCCTCGAATTAGATCGCCAATACGGGCCATCAAATTTGACAACTTTATGACAACCGCGACCATTGTGCGTGGAACAATCCCCGTGTTGGTGGTGAGCGGTGTATTTTTCAACCGATCAACCAATCTGAGCTGAGCGCCGCGGGGATCCGGCGCTAGGCTCATGAGGTCAAAGGTTCTCGCGCACTGCCAACCGAGACACGCAATAAAAGTTTCTTTATCGTGGCTTTGGGAGTCTTCGCTCATCTAGCCGTCTCTCGTGGAGAACAGTTGCGATAAAGAGTAAAGGCCACGTTCCTCCCGGGGAGCGTGGCCTTTCATATTGCGAACTTGCGAATTCTATTATGCCTTGGGTCCGGCGACGGCCAGCGCGGACACCGGCATACGGCTGATATCCACGAGTCCGCTCACAACCTGGGTCGTGCCCTCGCGCGAGGCGATCATCCCAACTGCCCGGTTTTTGCCCGTGCTTTTTGCCTGCTGCAAGCCGCGGTCCGCCAGGTTCAGCACCTCTTCATGCCCAATCTCATCCACTCGTTGCTCCAGCCAGGGGAACGCAGCCCAGCCAACGGAGCACGTTCTACGTATGGATTCTCCATCCATGCGCACATTGTATGGTCTCTCCCCGACCGCTTCCATGACTCGCAGCGCGAGAATTTCCGCTTCTCTGCGGTCCGTGTAACGCGAAACAATCAGAAACTCTTCTCCACCCCAACGCACAAGCACATCCGAATTGCGAATCGCCGAGCTGATACGCCGCGACATTTCCACGAGCACGCGGTCACCCGCATCATGGCCGTATCGGTCGTTCACTTCCTTGAAGTCATCGGCATCCACCAGGTAAAACACCAAATCGCGCGTCGTTGGTTCATGCCCGTCTGCATAAGCGCGCAACGTCTTGGCAACATCGCCCTCGATTGTCGCCGTAAAGAACCGGCGGTTGCGCACACCCGTCAGCGGGTCTGTCATGGATGCATCCTGCAAAACTTCGTTTGATTGCTTGAGCTGTTCATGCAACCGGTGCTGCTTCATAAACACCAGTGCCGCCATAACAAACATTGTGACCACTGTGGCAATCACCCGGAACCTGACCACGTCGAATGGCGAATGATGATCGAGTACTGCGCTGACCGCGATTACAGGCAATGACAATACGGCCAACATCGCCAGCCTCGCCATCCAGGAACCGCGTTTTTCCTCTGCTTCTGTCTCCGGCCGAGGCTTCAGTCCCTGACCTTTCATCGCCACCACCATGAAGATGGCAAATGAAGCCAGATAAGGCGTGTCGTACCAGCTTCCGTTGTAGTAGGTGCCTTGCTCGATGGCCCGGTTTTGCAGAATGAACGCAGCGCTATTGAAGACAACTGCGCCGAGATAGTACGCATAGAAACGCCGCCACGCACCCCTCGTGTACTTCAACACCGCCAGCAGCACAATCACCAGTACCGCGAGTTCCACATCGTAGAGATAGTCGTAATTCCGGTTATAAAGCGGCAGATTGACTGAGATGTATTGCCAGGAAAAAACAAGATATACGTAAAAATAAATCCACCACACCATCAGCAGGGAAAAGTCCATCATCCCCAAACGGGCGCTGCGCTCGGAAGGCTGCAAATGCGGCCGCAACAGCAATCCCGCAAGCATGGGTACACCTGCAAGGAACAGGAGCGCATCAGCCGCTGTCGCTTCCGGCAACGGCTTGCGCAAAACGATGTCATACGCGATCCAGACGCCTTGATCGGCGAGCCACATCAGCCACCCGAAAGCCTGCAAGATCCAGAACGCTCTCATCCGCCCTTCCGCAGGAATAGCGTTGCTGGCAAAGGCCGCAAGGGGCGCCAGCATCATCAGCGCGCACAATACGTCGCTCACCGTGGTCAGTACATAGCCGCGGGGCAGAAACACGGATGCCAGGGCCTGGCATAAAGTCAGGCACACTGTGGCACTAACCCATAATTTTGCGTGGGTTCGCAGTAGTTTTATTACCTCACTTATAATTTTAGGCTGCCCTCGCTCATGCCTGTAGTTACTAAAGTCACCCGAAAAGGATCCCTAGCTAAGGCCGATAAAGTTCGCAGCAAATTCCCGCACCAAATTCAACTCGTTAGAATCTAAAAATGTGCGAATCCAAATTAGCGGAGGCAATCATGCAACCCAGGTTTGACCCTGCAAAAAACGCTCCCGGCGCTTACAAAGCAATGATCGGGCTGGAGACTTACCTTCATCAGTCTGGACTCGAAATCCCCCTGCTCCACCTCATCAAACTCCGTGCTTCGCAGCTAAATGGATGCGCCTTTTGTATTGATATGCACTGGAAGGATTTGCGGTCTATCGGAGAAAACGAACAGCGCCTCTACTCTCTCGACGCCTGGCGGGAAGGCCCTTTTTACTCTGACCGCGAGCGCGCCGCGCTCGCCTGGACCGAAGCCGTTACACTTATTGCCAGTGAGCATGTTCCCGATTCTGTTTATGAAGAAGTCCGCCCGCATTTCACGGAGAAAGAATTAGCCGACCTGACCGTGGCCATTGCCACCATCAACGCCTGGAACCGGATTGCGATTTCTTCGCGTATGGAGCCCGGCGCATATCAGCCGGTAAAGCATCACGAAGCCACAAAGACCGCATAAAAGCTTTCACACAACAAAAAAGCCGCGCTTAACGGCGCGGCTTTCTCGTGTTCTTATAAATTATTGAGGCATAATCGCCGATTTTTGTGGCTCAGAAGTTTCAATCATCTTCCCCTTGTTTTGCGTGGCTGTAGATTGTTGCGCTTCGGCAGCTTCAATCGCCGGATGCGCTTCTTCCGTCGAGACCATTGCAGCCGCAACCACCTTACTCGTATCCAGTGGCTTCAGTTTGTCAGATTGCAACTCATAACTTGCCTGCTCCGGCGCCATCATCATTAACCTGCCATGGCCTTTCATAAAGCCCGTCGCAATTTCCAGCCGGATGAAATACTCTTGCCCCGCTTTTGCATCGAGATCGATGCCGGATTGTTTGTCGTTCGAGTAAAATGTGTGTTTGCCGGGATCAACTTTGACCTCGAAATAACGGCCATTCGTCATCCGTGCCAATTGCGCATCATCGCAATAGACCGATGGCTCCAGCGCAGCGCCTACAAATTGCTTATAACGATAAACATAGACAGTGGCTTTCGTATGGTCGCCACTGACCGCCGGTTCCTGCGCAAAAGCAGTTACACAGACGAGTAAAATTGCTGGAAGCAGAATTCTTTTCGCGTGCATTTCTTCTCCCTTTGGGCCATATTTGACCCGCCGAGAGACTATCCAGCAACCCACACTCACGCAAGTTACCGCCGTCGAATCCATATGGTTACCATTCTCTGGGCTAAAATTCACGCATGATCAAAGGCGCTCACGTTATTCTTTTCAGCCATTATCCAGACGAAGACCGCTGCTTCCTGCGCGACATTCTGAATTTCCCCTCGGTCGACGCCGGCCATGGATGGCTTATCTTTGCCTTGCCGCCTTCTGAAGTCGCTATTCATCCCGCCGACTCGGGCGAGACGCGCGACCAACTCACGGCATCGCTTTATTTCATGTGTGACGATTTGAATGCAGCGATTGCCGATCTCAAGAAGCGGAATGTCTCATGCTCACCTATTCATGAGGAACGTTGGGGAACGGTGACCAACATCGTCCTTCCCAGCGGAAGTCAGATTGGTCTTTATCAGCCGAAACACCCGGTTGCCGTCAAGCTTTGATTTCTGCTTCTTCCCATTGGACCGGTTCTACCGGCCCAACCCAGAACATCCACACCAGCGATCCGAGTAGCGCAACCACTCCCACTACGACGAAGGCCCAATAAAATTCTCCGGTTCGATCCACCACGAAACCCGTCACCGCTGGAGCCACTACGCCCGAAAGGTTTCCGGACAAATTCTGCACTCCCACCCATCTCCCCGCCGCATGCGGCCCCGCCATGGTCTGCGTGACCGGCCACCAATTTGCCGTCGCCATCCCCAACGATGCGCTCGCCGCCATCAACATTAAGATCGAAAATTTCGGATTCGCTGCGACGCACAGCACCAAAAACGCGCCTGCACCAGCCATCCCTGCGATCAAAAATCCTTTTCGCACCAAAGTAGCGGATTTTCCCGCGGCCATAAATTTGTCCGCGGCCCAGCCTGAAATCAGTGCCGTCGTAGCCGTCAAAATATATGCCAAGCCACCAATCTTCGCCATCTGGGTCATCGTATAGTGCCGTTCCCGCACCAGATAATACGGCAGCCACGTGAGCAGAAAATACATCATGTAATTTCCGCAGAATAAGGCAGCACATGTTCCCCAGGCGGAACGCTGCTTCAAAATTTCGCGATAGCCCAGCTTTGCCCTTGATTTTTCTGCGCGCGGCTTCAACTTGAAGCGCCACCACGGAACCAGCCACAGCGTGGAGGCGAGCCCCAAGATAATGAAGTAATGGCGCCAGCCAAATTTTCCAATCAGGATCCCGCCGGCGAGAATTCCGAAGGCCGGTCCCAGCGATAAACCCGAGGCCAACACCGCGTTCGCAATCCCTTTGCGCTCTTCGGGACAATCGCTCGCCAAGATCTTCGAATACGATGGATACGCCACCGACTCGCCCATCCCCAAAACCAACCGCATCATGAGCAAGGCCGCAAAACCATGCATCAATCCGGTCGCTGCCGTCGCGGCTGACCAAATAAAAAACCCAGCCGCCATCACCACGCTGACGTCGAAACGATCCACGGCCCAGCCCGCGATCAGTTGAAAACTTGAATATGTCCAGAAAAACGAAGAGAGCAGAATGCCCAGTTGTGAAGCCGAAAGGCCCAACTCATCTTTCAAAAGCGGAGCGGCTATCGAGAGATTGCCCCGGTCCACATAATTGATGAACGCCGAAAACCATAGCAGCCCAAGAACAATTTTCAATGCCCGCGGCAGCCTGGTTTGGACTACGTCTCTTTCAATGGTTGTTTGGGACATGGCGAGTCATTCTTGCGACTGTGTCGCGGCTCATTCTCGCCGTCCTCGAAAAGAATTGCAAGCTACTCAGGTCTTTCGCCGCCTTTAACATTCGAGTCCCGAACATTCAGGACTTGAACCAGTTCCTGCCGGATTTTCTTCCGCTTCGATTTTCCGGCTTTTGTCTCTACGGCAAACTGATCTTCTTTTTTCTTTGCGGCGTCATCCCGGTTCATCACCAGCAATTCCTTGATCAGAACGGAAGTCCGCTTGGAATTCTCACTCACGACTCATCCCCCGCCCCAATATTAAAGAGTGCAGCCTGCTCGGCTGCGTTCGCCCGCATTTCCGCTTCTTCGTCCAACTGTATGTCGGGCTGTTCCTGCTTGCGCATGCTCCTGCGCTCGGCTTTTTCGCGCTGCCGCTGCTGTCGTGCTGCTTCTTTCTGCCGCTTCGTAGATGTTGACCGTCCTCTGGGCATTCACAATTCCTCCTGTCTCATATTTACAAGCACTTGGCAACCGCCCGCCTACTGTCCGAATATCCACTTCGTCGCTGATTCGGGGGTAAACTCGCCGTCCCGTTTGCGCATTCCAGGCTTTTTGACCCGGGACGGCGCAATCTCCGAATCGCGTGGCGGCAGCGGTTGGTCGCGCATGGCCCGCGTCCGCGCGTTTGCCATAGACCGCACCACAGAAATCTGCCGGCATGCCTCCAAAATTCCCCAAGTTTCTGATGGATTCGCCAGCGACATCTCCCTCGCCGTACGCTGCGCGGCCATTGCCTCCTGCGCAACTTCCACCACCGCGTCATCATTCGGCAAATTGGCCAGATACTCCGGCTTGCCCACAAGGAACGAAATTGGCTGGCCCGGCGACGCGCTTCGCATGAGCGTGCAAAACGTGTCCCGGCCCGCGAGTTCGTTTTCCACGTGCAGCAGCACTAGATCGTAAAAATTGGGACGCCAGAAAACCCGCGCCTCGTGGATGTCCGATGCGCTATCCACTTCAATCCCCAACTTCCGCAGCATTTCGGCGCGAACGTCTCGCCGCGCGGAACGCGCATCCACCAGAAGCACGCGTTTTTTTTTCAGTGGCTCTTTCCCGCCGGGAATCTCCGATACTTCAGCGGATAGCATCATGCCGTCCGTCATTTCGTCCGTCCCTGCGACTTGGCTGCTGGCTTGCCTTCGGACGTTATTTGCAAGCCCATTTTCTCCATAAATTCGTGCTTCCGTAGCCGCCGCGCAATTTTCTTCTTTCGCTCCCGGTTAAATCGGGCCTTATCGCCGTTGATTCCTGACATGTCACTTTCTCCTTAAATGTCTTTTATGGCTGGAAAATCACGTTCTCGGACTGGAGCATCCCCACGCGCACACCCATTCCTTTACGCCTGCCGGAACAATTCTCAATCGCGAAGGCGCAGAATGTTTTATGTGTCTTCGAGGTCGGGAGTGAGACATCCGCCCGCCGGGCGGCACTGCGCTGAATAGATCGGAGACTGCCAACTCCATTCTCCTACTCTCTTATTCTACTCTGCGCTTCGACGAAACCCTAATCGCGCTTTGCTGTGCGCAGAGAGCCCGCGACTCCTGTCATTTGCATTAAGGGAGTGATTGTGTGGGGCGGGGCGGACATTCCTATCCGCCACGCTTTGATACCGGATTACAAAAGCTCTGTCATCCCGAGCGATGCGGGGTTTCCGCGCAGCGGAAATCCCCAAGTCGAGGGACCTGCTGTTTACCTACCCCAGTCCGCCTACCCCTTCTTCAAGAACACATGCGTCGCGCCTTCTCCTGCGACCGTGCGGACGGAAGTAAAGCCAAGGTCGTGCAAATTCATCCCATGAAAGAGGTGCTCGCCTTCGCCGAGGAGAACGGGCGACATGGCCAGATGCATTTCGTCGATCAATCCAGCGGCGAGGAATTGCCGGATAGTGGAGACGCCGCCTCCAATGCGCACGTCTTTATTGCCTGAAGCGGCTTTTGCTTTTTGCAGGGCGGAGTGCACTCCGTCGGTGACGAAATAAAACGTCGTGCCGCCTTCCATGGCGAGCGGCGCGCGGGCGTGGTGCGTGAGCACAAACACCGGCGTGTGGTAGGGAGGATTGTCGTCCCACCATCCCTTCCACTCGGCATTTTCCGGGCTGGCGTCCCACGAACCGCGCACCGGGCCAAACATGTTGCGGCCGAGAATCCATGCGCCGACATTTTCGAACGCCTGCGCGGCGATGTCATTGTCGTTTTTATGAAAATCGAAACCTTCGGTGCCGCCAGTCTTTTCCATGTCTGCGGCTTGGCCGTGGATTTTCTTGAAGACGGCGGTCTCGAAGAACCAGTTGTGCAGTTCGAGTCCGCGAACTCCAAGGGGATTGTTGATGTCCTGCCGCGGCCCCGCGCCGAAGCCATCGAGTGAAATCGAAAATGCGCCGACTTTGACTTTGCTCATGGTGGTGAGATGCATTCTAATGATTTTACGGATGGCGGATGACTTTTGACATGCGCACTGCAAAATCCCTAAACTTGGCTTATGGAAGTGCACCTCACTCCAGAGACCGAATCGCGACTACGCGCGCTCGCCGCGGCATCAGGGCGTCCGCCGGATGCTCTGGTCGAGGACGCGATGACCGCTTATCTTGAAGAACTCGCGCAAACCCGTGAGATGCTCGATGGCCGCTACGACGAGCTTAAAAGTGGCCACATGAAACCGGTGGATTGCGAGGAAGCGTTCCGCCGTTTGCGCGCCAAGAGGGCAGCGGAGAAAGAGCGCCCAATCGGTAATTCATGACCGGATTCGTTCTTCATCCGGAAGCTTACACAGATCTTGAAGAATTTGGGAGTTCATTGCGGCCGATAACGGCGGCGCCGCCGATCGCCTGCTCGACGAATTCCATGCAGCGATGCGTTCGCTCGCGTTGTTTCCACGGCAAGGACATCCTCGGCCCGATCTCACCTCAAAGCCAATGCGATTTCATGTCGTGCGTGATTATGTGATCGCCTATGCGCCCGACGAAAATCCGCTCATCATAATTGCGATCCTGCATGGCCGCCGGAATCCTCGCGTGCTGGCAGCACTGCTGAATGCACGGGACTAAGTTTGAATAGGTTGTCGAGATTTCTCCCAACGCATTTATCGTCAACGGCGTCCGCCCTACCCCATAATCACGCGCGTAATCCCCTGCCACCAGGCCGGATTGTGCCGCCACATGTAGAGCGAGAGGCTTTGTCCGGCGATCAACAGGGGCAGGGCATAGAGATACACCTTGTGAACGCGCTTATCCACGAACAGGTCGAGGGCCACGCCGAGAAGGATGAGCAGGTCCAAGCAAGGGAAGAAGAGATTATGGTCGAACACGTAATCAAAGCGGGCAGCGGCCGCGTCCATGAGGCTGCAGGTAGCGATGAAGATGAGGCGGCGATGAAACTCCGGGCGCTTGCGCCAAAGGATGGCGAGGCTGACGAGCGTCAAAAAGGAGTTATGAAGATACCTGGGCCGTTTGTCCCGTAAATATGGTAATATGGGTACCGTGAAGACGACCCTCGAGATCCCCGATTTCTTGTTCCGCCGGGCCAAATCCGTAGCCGCCGAACGCGGCATTCCTCTGCGCCAGTTCGTCACCGAGGCGGTCCAGGAAAAATTGCGGACCAGGTCTGAGGAAAAACCCTGGATGAAGCATCTGGGAAAGCTCAAGCATCTTCGTAAAGAGCGGCAGCAGGTCGAGAAGCGCGTCAAAGAGGCTTTCGAAAAAATTGACCGGGAAGTCTGGCGTTGATTCGCCGAATGTTTATTCGTAGAGGAATTGCTCTTCGAGATTTCGATTTCTAAAAAATGATTCTCGATACCAACGCTTTGTCCGCCATCGCCGACAATGATCCTGCGGTCATCGCCCTTCTGGCCCAAGCCGATCAGGTGGCGATTCCGGTGGTTGTGCTTGGAGAGTATCGTTACGGCATCGCACTCTCGCGAAACCGAGGCAGCTACGCGAACTGGTTGGACGGCCTGCTCCAAGACTGCCTGGTGCTGGACATCCATGAGCCGACCACGCACCATTACGCGGAAATCACCCTAGAACTAAGACAAAAGGGCCGGCCCATTCCAACCAACGATATCTGGATTGCCGCCCTCTGCCGCCAACACTCATTTCCGCTGCTCAGCCGTGATCGCCACTTCGACTTGGTCGAGAAGATGAAGAGGATCGGATGGTAAATCCACAAAAGCAATCCACGTGTTCAACTTGGACGTGAAAACGCCTTAAACGCCTGCCGCTTTCTGATTGCCCTCTTTGAACACCAACAGTAGTTTTTTGGCGAGTGATGGATCGTTCTTCAGGTCAGCCGCGCTCAGCGAAGAAGAAAGGAGATTACTGAATCCGCTCAAATTTGCAACATTCACCTGGTTCAGGTTATGGAAGCCCATCGTCCAGTCGGGAAAGTTACGATGATCAAGGAATTCTTCGAGCAAAACACATACTTGATCGTGACGCGGATCGCGCGTGATTTTCTCACGCAATGACTTCACCGCCGACTCTTCCCCTTCCAGCACCTGAAGAAAGTTCCCGTCTTTAAATAGGAGCATTCCGCTAATGCCTGCTTTCTCGTTATTCGAGCGGCAAGTCTTTAACAGCTCCACGAGCTGATTTTCATCGAAAGGTTGGGTAGCCGAACTGAAATAAACGAGTGAAAAAATTCTGGACTTGGGCTTCATAGCGAGATTGTGCCAGCGAATTGCGTGATTAAAAATTAGATTCTTCTTAAGCGAAGCTACGAAAATCTGTGGCCAAGCCGAGCGCAGTGGATTTGAAGGATCCCGCGTCCTTAAAAGGAAAAGGCTGTCGAGATTTCTCTCAACAGCCTTTATTGATGCCGGCACATGTGGCGCGGGCGCCCTCGCCCGCGTAGCTCCGTAGGAGCGGCATAATCCAGCCCGGCACGTCAGTGCCGGGTCCGCAGAAGAAACTGACCACGCGCCGTTGTGCGCAGACATCCCAGGAACTACCGAACCCGGAGTCAAGTATGAGCTGCAGCCATTTTTGGTGCGAATTTGCTGCTTCACAAGAATATCTGCGAAAATCACCGAGTGAGTGGCCATTTCAACCACGACATTATTTCGGGTATGAAAGATGCGGCTGTAAAGGTCTTCTGGACCAAAGCAGAGCTTCGGTCGATGCTCACCATTGCAGGAGTTGATCAGAATTTAATCAATGCTCAGGATTGGGCGCGATACAAATACCACATACTTTCCCCAATCGTTGATGACTTGAACTGCGGTGAGGGCGGGCTGGGTATCTTAAGACGCATACTGCACGAAATACTTCGATACAAAAAGTGCGACCATCTTCTGAGATTCAACGATGGGAGAAAACTGAAACGAGAAGCTGAAAACGCATTAGAGCACCTTCGGGCCCTGGTAAAAGAACACGATACCGCGAAAATCACTGCCGAAGAAGAACGCGAAGCAAGACGTAAGCGCATAGATGAAGCCAAGAAGGAGCGCGCATTTCAGGAAAAGCTTGCAGGCTTAGGAGAGCAATTTATGGCACTCCTCGGCGAGAGCAATGAAAATGCACGGGGCTATAGCCTAGAAAAATTGTTAAATCAGCTTTTTGCATTGTTCGAACTTGCGCCGCACGCTCCCTTCAAAAGGCGGGGTGAACAAATTGACGGCGCATTTGTTCTCGATCGCGAACACTTTCTGTTGGAAGCTAAGTGGCAAAAAGATCAACCGAACCTTGGAAGCCTCCGCGACCTAGACGGCGCAGTAAGTTCGAGCCTCGACAATACATTGGGGTTATTCGTTTCTATCCACGGCTTTGCACCTCAAGCAATCGATGGCTACCTTCAAGGTAATAGACCAAGGATTATTTGTATGGACGGTAGTGATTTAATGCTCGTCGTTGAGGGGCGAATCGACCTGCCCGAGTTGCTGTCTCGAAAAAAAGAACTCGCTGCCCAACGAAGGATGATCTTTGTGACCGCAAATGATATTGTGCTTGGGCGTTGTTGAAGCCATTATGTTGGTTTTCAATATAGTCGCAGGGGTTGCAAGCATCGCTGGAGCATTTCTGAGCTGGCAAGCGTGGAGGGCGTCCATTTCTGCGAGGGATGCAGCTCGAGAAGCCAAAAGAGCTGTGAGGATCGCAAATGCCAGTGAAGCCTTGAGAGAACTAAACCAATCGGCTTTGGAACTCCTGGATTTTATACAAAACGATCGGTGGCAAGCCGCGTCTGTACGCGCCAGAGATTTGTTTACACAAATCGGCGCAGCCCAAATGCGCTGGCAAAGATTCCTTGACGATAATGCATTAGAAACAGCGCAAGGGAAGGTGCGCCAGATATCAATTGGCTTAACAGATGCGAACGAATTGGAATCCGAAGTTAAGCAAAAGATGGTGACTTATTGTCACGCGATCGTGAAGGTTCTAACCGGAAAATCAAACAGGATACTTGCAGGAATCGAGCAGTTGGAGGAAGAACGATGATCGATTTAACTGAATACGCATCTGTAATTGAAAAGCTCCTCGCTCGGACTCGAGAAGGTAAAGTCGCTTGGCAGGAGATAACTTATGGATTTGGAACTCGCGTTAAAGCGTATGAATTTAGAGTATCAAAGGCCGAGGATCAGGGGGATGTAACCATCTCCTTACGCATGTTTGACGACAACGGCTCGGAAATATTTTCTGTTAGCTTGACAGACGATCCCGCAACACTCGCCAAACAACGACACATGGTCTCCGTTCTAAAAGACTTGCACGAACTCGCGCGGCGTAACGCGCTAAAAGTCGAACAAAAAATAGATGATGCATCGAATCTCCTTGACGAGATGTAGAAGCTCTTGCCGCGATTGGCACACTAAAGGAAAAGGCCAATCTGATTTCTCAGACTGGCCTTTATTTATGCCGGCAACTACCTACGCTCCCACACACTTATCGCGTGCAGTACCATCGGCCCAGCGGGGCTT
>JAJPHW010000141.1 GCA_021325035.1 Terriglobia bacterium | reverse complement strand
TTCTTGGTCAGAATCACCAACGGCGAGCCCCCGCGAACGCAGGCCTCAACGCAGCCGTTGGGCAACGGCTTGACGACTTCATGAAAACGATGGACGCAACCGCTGTCCCGCACATAACCCACGATGGAAACTTTGGCGTCGTCAGGTTTTGGTTGTTGCGCGGGCAAGAGCGAGCTGAAAGCAAAAAACAACACGAAAATGTATTTCATTTCATCCTCCAGAAAAAATCGTTTACATCACGATTATTCCGGCAGATGAGTCATACATAGTTCATGCCATAACGAAGTATGGATGTCTGGGTCTGTTTGTGAGCGAACCCGCGAAGGGGTAGACTCTCCCACATGTCAACGTTCGTTCTTGTACACGGCGCATGGCAGTCGGCCAGTACCTGGGATCTCTTGTCTCCCTTGCTGGAAAAGTGCGGCCATCGGGTGATAACGCCGGTCCTCAGTGGACTTGGCACAGACCAGCGCCATCTATCTCCCGAAATTTCGCTACAGCAACATATCGCTGACGTTTCGCTTGCGCTGTCAAAAGTCTCGGACCACGTGGTCCTCGTCGGCCATAGCTACGCGGGCATGATCATCAGCGGGGTGGTCGAGGCAAATCCCACGCGTGTAGAGCGATTAGTTTTTCTCGACGCGTTCATTCCCGATGATGGACAAAGCGTGCTCGACTTGCTTCCACCTGAAATTGGCGCCCACTTTCGCAACGTCGCGCGAGAACACGGAAATGGCTGGCGGCTGCCGGGCGGGGAGGGCCACCTCGATCTTTGGGGACTGAAGCCTGGCGAGGCCCGTGAGTTTGTGCGAGCGAGATTGTGCGATTTTAGCCTGCGTTGCTTTGAGGAACCGATCCGTCTTCCAGCCAATCGGAAGGCCGGCGTACCAGCCACTTTTGTTGCCGGTGTTGCAGAAGGATATCTCGCCCGGCCATTTTTCGAGCCTTTTGCGCGCAAGGCTCGCGCCTCCGGCTGGGAGGTCGCCGAACTGGATACGGGCCACGACTGCCATGTGGAACGCCCGGGCGAGGTCGCGGACATTTTACTATCAGCCGCGGCGCGATAAGCCGGGGGACGTAGCAATCGTCATTTTATTTGCCGACAGCGCCGCACGCCCATTAGAAATTCTAGCGATTGATTGTTGATTTGCTTGTTTGCTGGAATCTTCTCAACAAAGGGTGCCCCATTCTAAATTTGCGCTCTTTGCAAATTTAGAGTGGGAGGCAATGGCCTAGATACAAATGTGCCAGTGCCCCGAAAATCATCTCATCGGATTTTGTGGTTCCCAACTTTCGAACCCCGCGGAGGGTGGGGCAACCTCAATTTGAGGTAAGGCTGTGCCAGGCTGCTAATTGGGTTGTACAATTGCGGAACCGCCTTACAGGCGGCCTTTTTACGGGAGCGAACAATGATACGGATCAGTATCCTAGCGCTGTTAGTTGTTGGCAGTATCGTTACGTTATGCACCGCGGCTTTGTCCGCAACCGAGTATGTGATATCCAACGAAAACAGCCTAGGTAGTAGCTCCCTCGTCTTGCTGAAACTTGATACCGTAACCGGGGTCCTTTCGACCGTGGCGACGCTTCCTACGGGCGGTCGAGGATTCGGACCTAATTCAAACGGCGAAGCCGATGTCTGGCAAGCCGTTTCGCCGAATGCGGATTGCATCTTTGCTATGGACGTTGCATCCAGCGACATTGCGGCCTTCCAAAAGGCTTCTCATTATGCACGGATCGGAAACTACTCGAATCCCGCTCTAAATTCCGATCTCCTCGGTGGAGCGATCAGCTTGTCGCCCAGTGGGAACTTTCTGTATGCAAGTTATACACAGACGGAAGACATTGGGATTTGGGCTGTTAATCCGGACTGTTCATTAACATTCGTTGCTGCTTACAGCCCGGTAGTTGTCATAAGTGGTCCGCTCAAGGTAACGCCGGACGGCAGATACTTGTTGATCACACGCGGATTTCTTGCGGACTTGATATCGATTGATCCGTCAACGGGTGAACTAACTAACGTCGGCGTCGTCTCGTTCCAAAATATCTGCCCTAGTAGTTGCATGTTGAGTTCGTTTGATTTCACCAGAGATAGCCGAATCGTGGTTTTCATGGGATCCACTCAGTATGGAGACCAGTACTATCCGATAGCACTGGCTGCTGAAATTGCACCCACTGGTTTAACAAATCTTCGCGGCTGGAGGCTCAACAACTCCGCTGGCGTCGGAACCGATGGGGTGTTCAATTCGCCCTTCTTTAGCGCAGCAGGCTACGCCGGATCCGGGAATTTGTATTTCGGGGTTGGTAACGGTGTCATCACGACCAATTTCACCGAAAAACCACTTCGGATTTCGCTGACTAATGCGACCTTTGTTTCCGCATCGCGCTATGATGGCCTCATCGCGGCGACGGGGAGTTTTATGATCGTCGCCGAAGCTCCCAATCAAATAGGGGTTTTCACAATTAACCCGGACGGCTCTTTGACTGAACTCAGCACTACCACAATTGATAATCCAAACGCGGGGATGTTCTCCCTTTCCTTATTCCCAAATACCCGTTAAGAGAAGCTCATTCCCCTCACCACACCCTGCACACCTCCGCTGCCGCCTTTACCATCGGCTGGCCTGCTTTGCAGTTGAAGGCCTTCGCGAACTCCGGCATGTTCACGACTACGCCGTTGATGCGGTACTTCGCCGGCGAATGAGGATCGGTGGCCACGCGCACGCGAATGTCATCCGGACGCTCGTTGGCGCAATCCCACTGCGCGAAGCCGACAAAGAAGCGCTGCTCAGGCGTCAGGCCATCCACCGGCTGCAGGTTCATGCTTTTCGTTTTTTCCTGCCAGGCTTGAAAAGCCAAAATCTCGCCGCCGAGGTCGGCTACGTTTTCGCCCAGCGTCAGCTTGCCGTTGATGTGGAGGTCGTCCACCGCGACGTAGGACGAATACTGATCGTCCACGCACTTGGTGCGGGCGTCGAATTTTTCGCGGTCGTCTTTGGTCCACCAATCTTTCAAATTGCCCTTGGCGTCGAACTGACTGCCTTCATCGTCAAAGCCGTGCGTCAATTCGTGGCCGATGGTGCCGCCAGTGTTGCCGTAGTTGGGAGCGTCGTCCATCTTGCGGTCGTAAAGCGGCGGCTGCAACACGCCCGCAGGGAAGTTAATGTCATTCATCTGTGGATTGTAGTAAGCATCCACCGTGGCGGCGGAAATGTCCCACTCGCCGTGGTCCACGGGCTGGCCGATTTTGTTGATCTGGCGGTGCAGTTCAAATGAGCCCGCGCGTTCCACATTGCCTGCGAAGTCGGTTTGCACCAACTTGATGGAGCTGTAATCGCGCCACTTATCGGGATAGCCAATCTTGTTGCGAATGCCGCCCAGCTTGATGACGGCTTGTTTCTTGGTTTCTGGACTCATCCAGTCGAGCTGCCCAATGCGCTCACGCATGGCTTCTTCAATCCGATTGACCATATCAAGCGCATCAGCCTTGAGTTCGGGCGAGAAAACCTTCTGCACATAAGCCTGCCCCAGCGCTTCCCCGAGGTTGTAGTCGGTGTACTGCACGCAGCGCCGCCAGCGTGGCTGCTGTTCCTTCGCTCCGCGGAGATAGGCCCGGTAGAAGCTGAAGTTCTCATCTACGAAGGGCTGCGAGATAAAGGGCGAATACGAATCGGCTACGTGAAAGCGGAAGTACGTCTTCCAGTTGTCGAGCGATTCGCTGGCCAGAGAGTCGTTCACCTGCTTGTAGAACTTCGGCGCATCCACATTCACAGTCTCGAACGCCGGGTATTTGGCCTCGCGGTAATAAGCCGCCCAATCGAAGTTCGGCGCCAGCGCTTCAAGGTCGCCCATCTTCATTTTGTTTTTCAGGTTGTAAGGATTACGCCGCTCCACTGGCGTCCACTGCGACTTTGCGAACGCGGTTTCCATGCGCATGACCGTGTCGGCATTCGCCTTGGCAACTTCCGGCTTGTCGCCCAGCAACTCGAAAACTTTTTGCACATGCTGTAGATACTTCTCTCGGATCTCTTTCGACTTGGCATCTTCCTTCGTGTAGTAATCGCGGTTGGGAAGTCCGAGCCCGCCCTGATCAAGGTCGGCGATGTACGACTCCGAGTCGTCTGGATCCTGCCCTGAACCCGCGGCGAAAAGAAGGGTGCGGCCAAAAGGCAGCGTTTGATTCGCAGTGAACGCGGCAAAATCATGGATCGAGCTCAATTTGGCAATGGCGTCGAGTTGCGGCTGGATCGCGGCGAGTCCGCGCTGATTAACCGCGCTTTCGTTCATGCACGCGCCATAGAAATCGCCGACCTCCTGCATCGCCTGAGTCCGGCCCGCCTTCGCCGCCGCGGCTTCTTCCAGAATTCCGCGCAGGAACATCAGGTTGTCCTGATAGAGCTTCCCATAGACGCTCCACGAGGTCTGGTCGGGAGGAATCGGGTTTTTCTTTTGCCACCCGCCGCACGAGTAGGTGTAGAGATCGACGCATGGATCAACGGTTTTATCCATGGAAGTGACGTCAAGGCTCGGCGAGTACGGCAGTGCGGGAGCGGATGGCGATTGCGCGAAAGCGGAGGACGCCAAAAGAATGACGGCGAGAGCAAACAGGAAACGGTTCATGAGATAGCCCCTTTAGAACTGTAGCTTTTGGACGTATGAAATAGAAAAACGTTTGCGACCGCCCATGATACACAAAATTAAGAATTGTCATCCTGAGTGAGCGCCGCCTTTGCGCGAATCGAAGGACCTGGGCGGGCCGCGCGAAGGGCGCGTTCTTTGCGGCCGTAACGCGCGCGTAGGGCCCGCTTCCTTATTCAAATTCCAAAATTACCGCGCTCGCTGCATTCGCGGTGTACTCCGAACTTCCGCTTTGGCAGCCGCAATCTGCACCAGTGTCCGCTCACCCACTCGCACGAACTCGAGTTCCCGCGCCGCCAGCAGCGCATTCACGGCTTCCTTCACGCGTGAGCGGGGCACGAAATTCCCAAAGAAATTATCCAGCTCAGCCTGATCAGCGGCGACGACGCATCCCAAGTATTTTGAAAGCAGCGCGGTCAGCGCCTCGCTCACGCCCAGGTTCATGCCATCGCGCACCGCATCCGGCGACCAACGATACAAAACATCCCATGACGAGCCGTCGTTCGCGTTGTAATCCACGCGCGTGATGCGCAGCCGCGTCCACAACTCGACCAGCGCGCCGTCGAGCGCGGGCAAGGAAACGCTGCCGCCCAAATCTTCGCGCATCTGCTGTTTTGAAATCGGCCCCTTGCGGCGAATCAATTCGAACGTATCGCAAGCCAGCTGCGAGTACTCGGAGCGTGGTCCGGCTTTCGGCGCTGTCTTGGGATTGCGCTCGCCCACCAACGCATAAAAATAAGGAAAGACCGATGCTGTCACCAGCAACGGATTGTTCTCCCCAAAAAGATTGGCTTCATACACGTCGCGCTCGCGTAGCAACCGCACCATCAGTTCGGTTGCGTCTTTTGCCCGCTGGTCGGCGAACGCATGCTGCCACGTCGGCAGGCGGTCATCCGCGCCCACCCACGCTCCGAGGAAGGTCGGCACCAGCACCGCCGGCTTCTGCGGGTATAGAGTGCAAAATCCCACCGCCTCGAGAAACGAACGCGCTTCTTCGAGCGTCCGCACCGGTTTCCCGTTGAGCCGCCACTTTTCCTGCCGAAGGTGTTCGAGTTCGAGGTCAGTCATTGGGATTCCGTTATGCTCGCGCGAGCTCCAATCCATCCGGCATAAAGTTGGAAGCCGCGTATTCGATATGCAGCACTCTGCGCGGATGATCATCGCGCGATTTCGATGACGAATGAACCAAGAGCGGCCTCATAGCTAATACGCCTCCACGAGGCACAGGGCAATCGTCTGGTTTAGCCTTCGCTACTGCGGATTCGATGGAATCGCCGCTCAACACGCCTAACTTGTGTGTTTTGGGCAGTACGCGCAACGGCCCATTCTCGGAAGTACTGTCATCGATGTGGATCCTCAACGCCAGAACACCTTCAAGTGTTTTGGCGGGGGCATGAGCGTAAATGACTCCCTGCTTTACCGACCAAGGGCCCCATCCGGTCAATTCTTTCTTGTGGCGCAAGGGCAGAGCTACATCTTGATGCCATACAACCAGCCAATTGGCGTCCGGCGATTTATCAAAAAGCGTTGCGCTGAACGGAATCGCGTTCTCACCCAAGACTCTCCGCGCAATTGCAAGCAAGCGCGCATCATGCGCAATCGCATCGACGGGGCCAAAATTGAGGGCATGTCGAATCCCGGCTTTGGTGCGGGAAAGACTGGATTCGGTGAAAGCTTCAAGAAGCGAGGCCATTTCGTCGTTACGAAATACCTCGGGAAGTATTGCGAATCCTTCCTTCGCGATTTCCTCAAGCCACACTTCCTGTACGCATTCCAGCATATGTTGGCTAAATTCTCTTAAACGCCCTTTGAATGTCCTTCATTGAGTATCGCAGAACCACGGGCCTGCCGTGCGGACACGACATCGGGCACTCCGTTTTCGCCAGCTCTGCCAGCAACCATTCCATCTTGTTCTGCTCCAGCGGCATGTTGACTTTGATCGCCGCATGGCACGCAATTGAAGCTGCAATCCGAGCCCGAATCTTTTCCAGATTCAGCACCTGGTCTTCTTTGGCGAATTGCTCGAATAATTCATGCAGCATGTGCTCGACCTGTGCGGCATCCACGCCCGCGGGTGCGACTTTGATGGCCACGCTGCGCGTGCCGAACAACTCCGCTTCAAATCCGTTCTGGTTCAATTCAGCGCAGATTTCCTCAAACACCGCGAGCTGTGCCGGAGTCAGTTCCAGCACCAGCGGCATGAGCAAGCGCTGGCTCTCGACTTTTTGCGCCGAACGTTGCTTCAGAATTTTCTCGAACAGCACCCGCTCGTGCGCGACATGCTGGTCAATGATCCACAAACCCTCGCCATTTACCGCCAGAATGAATGATTCCCGGATCTGCCCCAGCGGTTTGAGCGTAGCCAGTGCCGGAGCCAGTTCGTTCGACGTTTCCCCTTCATCATCAATCGGCGGCGCACAACTGTCATCCTTCGTCGGAGATTGCGCGATGGAAATATCCGGAACCGGCGCCAGTGCCACCGCTGCGTTCGCTTCCACCGTGATTGCATCGTTGCCGAATCCCAGTCGCGCTGTCTCCGGCAGCAACTCCGGCGGCTGCAAAGCAAATCCTGGCGGAGTGTTCACCGCCCGCCACGCCGCAATGTCCACGGTCACCCCGCGTACGCCGGACGGCGCGCCTGATGACGCTCCCGGCGTTAGCCCGCTCTGACCAAGCGATGCGCCCGCCGTCGGGTGCGCCGAAATTTCCGTCGTGAACTGCGGCACCGGACGCGCCTTCATCAGGGCCGCCCGCACCGACTCGCGCACAAAATCATGAACTACGCTCTGCTGCCGGAAGCGCACTTCTGTTTTTGAGGGATGCACATTCACATCCACTTCGCCCACCGGCAACTCCAAAAACAACAGCACCACCGGATACACCGTCGGCGGAATGATGTTGCGATACGCCTCGATGATGGCGTGCATCACCAACCGGTCGCGAATCAGGCGGCCATTCACGAACACGTAAATCGAATTGCGATTGAGTTTCTGAATTTCGGGCTTCGAAACAAACCCATGCGCCCGCAAATCGCCGAAACTCTTTGGCGCGCTCTCTTCTTCGGGTTCGAGCTCTGCCGCCCGTCGCCACGGCGGAGGCTGCGGAATCCCCAATCGTTCCAGCGGCTGCGATGCCGCCAGCGGAATCAGCTGATCGAGCACCTCCTTGCCAAATACTTGATACACGCGCTCGCTCGATCCCGCCACGGGCGGCGCGACTAACAAAGCATTCGTCGCCGAGTGCAATTCAAAATGCTTATCAGGATGGGCCAGCGCGTAATGCGTGACTAAAGACGCAATGTGCGACAACTCGGTGGATTCGGCTTTCAGAAATTTTTTGCGCGCCGGAGTATTAAAGAATAAATCGCGAATCGTAATCGAAGTCCCAGCCGGCAATCCCGCTTCTTCAACGTTGAAAATTTTGCCGCCGTTGATCTCAACGATCGTCCCTGCATCTTCTTCTGCCGCGCGGGTTTCTAAGCGCAGTCGCGATACCGACGCAATCGAAGGCAGCGCCTCGCCGCGAAAGCCTAGAGTCGCAACACTGAGAAGATCTTCGGCGTTTTTCAGTTTCGATGTGGCGTGCCGCTCAAACGCCAGCAGGGCATCGTCGCGCAACATACCGCAGCCGTTATCGGTCACCTGAATCAGCTTCTTGCCGCCGGCTTCCACCTGAATCTTGATCCGCGTCGAGCCCGCGTCCAGCGAGTTTTCCAGCAGCTCCTTCACCACGGACGCAGGCCGCTCCACCACCTCGCCGGCGGCGATCTTATTGGCGACAGCTTCCGAAAGTACGTGTATTCGGCCCATGCGTGAACTTTTGGTGGACGAACATAAGTTTCGCAGATGAACCGGAGAGAAGCAAAACCGAAGGTAGGATGCTCAACCCAGCCTCAACTCAAATCATCTTGTCATCCTGAGCGGAGTAAGTTCGTTCGCGATGCGAACAAACTTACGCAGTCGAAGGACCTGCTTGTTCCTTAACTCTACACCGCCGACACTAAGACTTCACACCCAAACAAAAACGCGGCTCGCAGGCCGCGTTTCTTCAAGTCCAACAACACCTACTGCACACTTGCCCTCACCGCCGTCCCCATCTCATCCCCACGCAAGTACTTGCTCTTGGCCGCGCGCATCTCCGGCATGGCCGCATCGGGCTTCTCGTAATTATTGTTCGCGTTCCAGAACAAGAATCCCACCCCGCCCTTGTCTTTCGCAGTCAAGACCTGCACTTCGATATATTGCGGCGAATACGTCTTCGTGCGCCAGGCAAACGCCTGCAACCACGGCCGAATTACCACGCCGCTGCCCTGCGTGATCTTTTCAAAACGCTCCATGGACTCGCCGATAAAGTGCTCGGGCGCGTCCCCCGGGTGCGCAATCCCATCCATGCCAAAAAAGTGCGAAGGATAAATCATCGGCGAAAGCACATCGCAATACTTCGCCATGCCCACAATGTCCTGTCCGGTGTGCGACAAATCTACCGGCCGCTGCCACGCCATGATTCCGAAAACATCGAGCGATAACAACACTCCCGTAGGATGAATCTCGCCGTAAGCGTGTTCGAGAAAATGCGTAATTACATCCGAACGATGCCAATCGGGATGCGCCGTCTGAAAATAGAAGCTCGCATCGGCCTGATCGCCCTCCGCCGGAAAGCGCACATAATCAAACTGAATTTCATCCACGCCGCCGGCGATTGCCTGCTTCGCCAGCGCGATGTCGTACTCCTGCACCTTCGGGTTCGAAGTGTCCGTCCAGACCAGCTTGCCGTTCTCACGCCACGGCTGGCCCGTCTTGCGGGACTTCACGGCCAGCTCTGGATGCGTCTTCACCAGCCGCTCATCGCGGAACATCGCTTCGCGCGCAATCGCATGCATGCCCTGCGAGTGTAAGAAATGCACAAACTTCGGCAAATCACGGATGGTCACATTGTGCGACCCAGCCAGTTCATTCTGAAACGGAATATTAATCGTCCCATCGCTGTCTTTAATATCGAAAACCACCGCGTTGCCGCCCACTTCGCGCCAGCGCTTGATAATGAGAATGCCGTGGTCGCTGCCCGCCATCAATCCCGTCAAATAGATCGCCCGGACTTCAAAATCTTTCGCGACCGGAACCGCTTTCTCCACAATCGGCACCGGCAAAATTCCCGGCACTAAAATCTGCTGCCCCGCTTTTAATCCATTGCTCGCTTCCGGCAAGTTGTTCGCCTTGCGAATCGCCGCCGCCAGCTCCGATGAAGTCAAATAAGCCGTCTGCGAAATGTAGTGGTGCGCCACCAGGCTAATGCTGTCGCCGCGTTTAGCTTCGTAATATGCGCTGCCCGCAGGAGCCACTGGCTCGGCCAATGCAGGCGTCGTCTTCGGAGCGCTTCCATTCGTCTTCGAAACCGGAACCACATGCGCCGGCTTCAACGAATCGGCGGCAAAAGTGAATTGTGCAATGAGCAAACTGAAGGCAAGGGCAGACAGGCAGAAGCGTCGCAATTTCGTTCTCCAAAAAGTTAAGTGATTGATTCGGATGGTATCGGCGGAGAAATTTGCCTGCCAGTTACCGAGGGTCAGCGGCCCATTGCACAAGGGCTTATGGAGGGGCGGGCGCCTCCTCCGCCCAAGCAAACGAAGCTCGACAACCTTGGCCCCCGCGGAACTCCTCTGGCGACTGTGTGAAAAATATTTCTCTTTCCCCTCTGCGAATGGCCGTTGAAAACCGCTCGGTCGGCCCGTAACCACCCGTAACTTATTGATTTACATGGAATCGCAGGTTACCCGCGGTTGGTGAGGCGCTTGCACTTACCCCATGCGAATCAGGGCGCATCAATCCCCAGGTTGCTCCCAGAATAAGTCAGAAAAGCAACGCGGTAGTGAGTAGGAAAGGACCAGCCAGACCCTTATGAAGACCGTCGCCACCACCGTTCTCGACCCGACTCTCCGCAGCAACGATGCCCGTGATTTTGAAGGCGCCCTGCGCCGCAAGATCGTCGGCCAGGATGCCGCCGTTCAAAAAGTCGTCGAAATCTATCAGATGTTTCTGGCCGGTCTGAATCCGCCCGGCCGCCCTGTCGGCAACCTGCTCTTCCTCGGGCCCACCGGCTCCGGCAAGACCCGCGTCGTCGAAGCGATGTCTGACGCACTCTTCGGAGACTCGCGCGCCTGCATCAAAATCGATTGCGCCGAGTTCCAGCACTCCCACGAAATCGCGAAGTTAATCGGCTCGCCTCCGGGCTACCTCGGTCACCGCGAAACTCATCCTCTGCTCACGCAGGAAGCGCTGAACCAGTGGCACACCGAAAAGCTGAAGCTCTCAATTCTGCTCTTCGACGAAATCGAAAAAGCCAGCGACTCGCTCTGGCAGTTGTTGCTCGGCATTCTCGATAAAGCCACGCTCACCCTCGGCGACAATCGCCGCGTAGATCTTTCGCAATGCATCATCGTCATGACCTCCAACCTCGGGGCCAGCGAAATGTCAGGCCTGATCGAAGGCGGACTCGGCTTCGCCCAAAAAGCGACGCAAGTCAACGCCTCGTTCGACGACAAAATCGAGCGCACCGCCGTGGACGCCGCCCGTCGCAAATTCTCACCCGAGTTCATGAACCGCATTGACAAGACCGTGGTATTCAAGACTCTGCGTTCTGAACACCTGCAACAGATTCTCGAAATCGAATTGGGCATGGTGCAACAGCGCGTGCTCATGGCTTCTCCCGCCAATCAGTTCGTTTTCAACTGCACTGCCAATGTAAAGAACTATCTGCTGCATGAAGGAACCGATCCCAAGTATGGCGCGCGCCATCTCAAACGCGCCATCGAACGCAACCTCGTTTTCCCATTGGCCAACCTTGTTGCCACCGGACAAGTCAAGCTCGGCGACTTCATTCGCGTGGATATCAACGCCGAAGGCCAAATCACCTTCGTGAAGGAAGCTGAAGGAGCAATGGTTCCTGTGCTCATGGAACGCTATGGCGCTGCCGCCGCTACGCCCACGCTCGCTGCCCGCGCAGCCCGTCCGCTGCCGCGCCGCGAACTCGGAGCGACGCCGGGAGGCGCACCGAATCCCGAAATCAAGTAGTTTGGGATTTCAGATTTCGATTTTCCGCATGTTGTACCCTCAGGCGCCGCCAACCAGCGGCGCCATTTTTGTTCCCAAATTTTTATTAGAAGAATTGTCATCCCGAAGGCCCGCGTTCTCGCCAGCGGGCCGAGAGCCTGCCCTGAGCGAAGTCGATCTTGCGCGCATTGGCACGGGTCTCGCCACTTTGTCATTCCGACCGAGCCGGAGCATCAGCGACGGCGAGTGGAGGAACCTGCTTTTAGGAAAAGTGCCAACTTAGACCAGTGACAACCAGCCTGGATCGTGCCAAAATCATTTGCGATCCAAATGTACGGATTTCAGGCTTTAATACGCGTAGTTAGCTGGCTAAGCAAAAAGGTTTGGGGCTTGGCTTTTCTCCTCGCTGTGGCATCTTTTTTCGCGGCGGTGGCAATACGCGTGCAACCTTGGGGAGAGCATCTAGTAGCATGGCTCACAGATGGACCGGTGTCCCAGTTAGGATTTCACGTCGGAACTCTTATCTTCTCTGACTACGGTGTTCGCGGATCGACCAGCTTTTATCTTGCGCCTTTGTGCGGTGGCGCTGCGGTCTTTGTCGTCATGATGACCTTTTGGTACCTCGCCATTCGAATCGTAAATCGGTTGCGTCCCAAGAGCGAGCCCGCGACTAGTGAACCCGGGGTGTAAACCGCCAATCCACCCAAAACCAATCGCCTTTGCCCCTAGCCGGAGTCTTAAGATACCCTAATAATCATCGGGCACCCTCCAACGTCGGGTGCCCCATCCTAAATTCGCGGTCTTTGCGAATTTAGGGTGGGATTTATGAATATGCCCTCTCGCTTCATCTCGCTGGCTCTAATCGTCGTACTGACGATACCCGCCGTCGCCCGCGTCCAGCCCACCACCGGATTCGACCTCTACTCCCGCGACGACGAATTGCAAGTCGGCAAAGAGGCCATGCTGGAAGTCAACCGCCAAATGCCGCTTCTGCCGGACTCTTCGCCGGTTTCGCGCTACGTCAACGATCTCGGCAAGAAGCTTGCGGCGCACGCTCCCGGTGAGCCCTGGCCTTATGCCTTTCATGTGGTCAATCAGAAAGACATCAATGCTTTCGCCCTGCCCGGCGGCACGATCTACGTGAACCTCGGAACGATTCAAGCCGCGGACAGCGAAGCCGAACTCGCCGGAGTTCTCGCCCACGAAATCGCCCATGTCGTGCAGCGCCACGGCACGCGCTCCGCCAGCAAACAACTCGCGGCGCAGGTTCCGCTCGCGCTCCTCGCCGGAATGTTGGGTAAAAGCACGGCCGCGCAAGCCGCGGCGATGGGCATCTCTTTCGGCGTCGGTTCTTATTTCCTGAAAAACTCCCGCCAGTCGGAGTCCGAAGCCGACCTGCTCGGCGCCGATATCATGTATGACGCCGGCTACGATCCGCACGCGCTCGCCGAATTTTTCACCAAGCTGCAAGACGAAGCCGGAGGCCGCGGCAGCGAACTCGACCAATTCTTCAGCGACCATCCCGACCCCGGCAACCGCGTCGAATCCGTCTCGCACGAAGTCGCCACGCTGCCGTCGAAGGTTTATGCGCTGAACAGTCCCGAATTTCTCTCCATGAAGCAAACCGTCGCCACGATGAAGCCGATGACCGCCGAGCAAATCGCCGCCTGGCAGAAAAAACACGCCCGCGCTGAATAAGTCTCTAATTCAGCTACGTTTTATAAACGCAAAACCTAACCACAGAGACACAGAGTCACAGAGGAATGTCTGAAAAAACCGCGACGGCAGAGTTTGAGGATTCTCTGTGTCTCTGTGTCTCCGTGGTGAATAGTGCTTGCTTACAAAATCGCAGCAAAATCTGGCCTCTGTGGAAAACTCTGTCAAGGGGTCGAAAAAGCGAAAGTCGCCGCATCTTCCTCAAAATATGGACGATATAAATCTGAAAACCGTGGCGGGTTTACCCCCTCCAATCTGCTAGGCTTGAAGTAGATAGAAAAATAGAGGCGCGGCCACAAGCCGCGCTTTTTTATTTAAGTGAGAATGCGCATGAATTGCGTTTGAGTAAGAGGTGCGGCAGTCATTCTAGACGAATGACGAAGGGAAATGTAAGCGGGCTAGCTGCCCGCCTTGAGCTCCACCAAGACTTGGCGGGCGATTTCTTTCAGTGTTTCGAAGACGCCTGGTCCCTGGAAAGCAACGGCTTCGATGATGGGTTCATTTTTACGGCGAAGTTCTTTTTCCAAAGTCGCGACGGGAAGCACGTTCGGCAAATCGCGCTTGTTGAGCTGGAGAACGTAAGGAATTTTTTTGAAGTCGTAGCCGTGCTCTTTCAAATTTGAATCGAGATTGTCGAGGGCCTCGATGTTTGCGTCCATGCGGGCTTCCTGCGAATCGGCGACGAACACAATGCCATCCACGCCGCGCAGGATCAGCTTACGGCTGGCGTCATAAAACACCTGACCGGGCACGGTATAGAGGTGGATACGGGTTTTAAAGCCTCGCACTGAGCCCAGATCCAGCGGCAGAAAGTCGAAAAACAGGGTCCGCTCGGTTTCCGTGGCGAGCGAGATCATTTTGCCTTTTTGTTGTTCGGCGGTCTTCTGGTAAATGTGCTGCAGATTGGTGGTTTTGCCGCCCAGCCCGGCGCCGTAATAGACGATTTTGCAATTAATTTCCCGGGCTGCAAAGTTAATAAAACTCAAGACTTTCCTCAAGTTGCGTCGCGGAGTTGTGCCCTTGCGGAGCTCTCCGCCAAAGAAATTTTGGCGCGCTAAATTTGTTGGTACTGCTGGTTTTATATCACAGCGCTGGGACTACCCGCAGGTTACCCAGGTTACTAAGGACGGCCCTCTGTGGCTAAAGGTCATTATCTTCCCGGGGGTAGTGGATAATAACCGGCCTTGGCGGTCACGTCCACGCAGGGGCGATAGGCGCTTTTACAGCTTGGCCCGTGATCGCCTACGCGGACTTCAATCTCGCGGTAGTTGCTGGAGGGCGTAGCCCGGCTGGCATAACCCAGCGTGTACTGGTTGCGGGCGTCGCCGACCACGCGCAGGTAAATGTCCTCGATGGAGTTGCGAGTGTATTCATTGAAGACTTCCCCGCCGGTGGCATTGGCATACTTGGGCAGAATGTCGCTGTAACCGAACTTGGGAAGGTGCAGGCGTTCGACTTTGTTGTAGAGCGG
>JAJPHW010000079.1 GCA_021325035.1 Terriglobia bacterium | reverse complement strand
TTGGCGAATGATCAGCCGAATGTGCGGCCTGTAATTCAGCAGAACATTTTTGGCGGCAGCCTAGGCGGTCCGGTTGGCCCGGAAGCCAAGCTTGGCTTCTTCTTTGTAAATTATCAGGGGACCCGCCAGAAGAGCGGCGATTCTCCGGGAACTTTTATCAGCACTTCCATTCCCATCATACCGGCTGCCGACCGCTCGTTGTCGTCGCCGGCTCTGGCTGCATTGCTTGGTGTGCCTAGCATTGATCCTGTGACGTATGCGTTATTGCAAGCCAAGAGCAATCAGTTCGGTAGCCCCGCTGGAGGGTACCTCTATCCTGCACTGTCTGGTACGCCTGGAGCGACCGGGAGTTTCGCCGTCAGCGAACCCGGCACCTTTAACGACGATCAGTTCACCGCCAACTGGGATAAAGACTTCCGCGATTTCAAGGACAAGATTTCCGCCCGCTTCTTCTTCACTAACTTTAAGTCGGATTTGCCCTTCGGCGGTGGTGGATTGCAGGCTTCTCTCGGCGCGGCAGCAAGTTCCACCGACCTTAACTTTCCATACCAATTACCCGTGCATGACCGCTTTTTCTCAGCATCGGAAACGCATCTATTTTCTGCCTCGCTAGTCAACGAATTCCGCTTTGGTTTTGTGCGTATTGATAACAGCGGGATCAACATTGATCCCATCACTGCCACACAAGTGGGCATCAATCGCCCGACGAACAACCTCACCAGTAGTATTTATAAGTTCACCTTGGAGAGTTCTGGGTTTCAATTTGGCCCCGCGCCGCCGGCCAATCAATATCAAACCCAGAACAATTTAAGTTTCTCGGATACGGTCAGTTGGATTCGTGGTAATCATAGCTGGCGTTTCGGCGGCGAATTTACTCCCGTCAATCTCGACAAAAAATTCCCACAGGTGTTCAATGGGCAGTTGTTTTTCACCAACACGGGCGCAACGACAGATTTCCAGAATTTTCTGGAAGGCGCGCCGCAATTCAGCTTTGGTGGAGGCGGCGTTTACAACCATCAATACATACAGAAAAATTATGCGCTATTCGCTCAGGATGACTGGAAGGCGCTGCCCGATCTGACCATCAATCTCGGTTTGCGCGCAGAATTTCTCGGCGCATGGAAGGACAATGATTGCCATATCGGCAATATCGAATCCAGCCTGACAAATTCGGGCGTGTTCCCATTTGTTTACCCGAGTTGCGTTAATAAATTGGGTGTTGCTGGTCTCACTGGCAATGCCGCAGGCTCAACCTTTGGCAACAGCATTTACAGCGGATTTGGACCACGTGCTGGCTTTGCCTGGGACATCGGTGGTCGCCACACAACCTCTTTGCGCGGCGGCTACGGCATGTACTTTGTGCGTGAGGACATCGGCGCTGTGGACCAATTAAGCTTTAACGCGCCGTTCTTGCCCATCGCTTTCGGTGGCGGCGCTCCCGGCAGTCTGGCAAACTTCTTCTCTGGAACGCCAGCGACGAACCCCAACGCTTTGCCTCCCGCTGGAGTCCTCTCAGCAACCTATTTGCCGTGTTTGGCGCAACTCACTGGATTTATCGGCAATGACACCAACCAGGCTGGCATCTATGGCGGCTGCACCGGCCCCGGCACTGACACCACGCAAAATCTCTTTGTGCTGGAAGTTCCTCACCACTTTGTGGTCCCGAACACCCAGCAATGGAACCTCACCTTGCAGCGCGAACTCCCCATGCAGTGGGTGGTGGAAGTTGGTTATGTGGGTGTGAAGGGAACGCATCTCCGCAATACGCGTGACGCCATTCAATCGCTGGATGCTACTCCCGCTAACCCAGTGTTTGTGACAAGCGCCGGTGGGCAGACTTTCAGCATCAAGACGGATACGTTTGCTAACGCCATCGCGCGTACGCCTACTCCGGGGCTCAATGGATATTCCGGTTACCAGTTGTTCGCCAATGATGCCTATTCGATCTATCACTCGCTCCAAAGCACTCTTTCGCGGCGCTGGGGGCATGGCTACTTCCAGGCTGCGTACACTTTCTCGCGGAACATTGACGCAACTTCATCCGACAATACAGCCTTCAACACGGCTTACAACAGCGAAACCACGGTGGACGCCTCTCGCGGTCCCTCGGATTTTGACCGTACTCACCGTTTAAGCGTCAGCTATGTTTACGATCTGCCAATTTTCCAACATTCGCAAGGTTTCACCCGCGCAGCATTGGGAGGATGGAGCATTAGCGGCGTAACCATTATTCAGTCCGGGATTCCGTTCTCGATCTATGATTCCAGCGCGGGTACGGCGTTCCTTGGCGCGGGTAGCGCACCGCTCGTAGGAGCCAGCCTTGCTCCGGGTGCAACGATTTCCAGTGGGCTTACCAGCGGTGATATTCATCAGCGAGTACAAAATGGATATGTCAATCCAGCGGCATTTGCTCCTGCTCCTTATTTGAACTATCCGGGCGTGCCCGCAGGCGCTTGCCCCGATCCAACCGGTAATACTTGCGTTACCAACTTTGGTGATCTCAGCCGCAACACTTATCGCGGCCCGCACCAACAAAACTGGGATTTCTCGCTCATCAAGCATTTCCGCGTGAATGAACGGCAGGATGTTCGCTTTACCGCGGACTTCTTCAACATCTTCAACCACACCAACTTTGCCAATCCCGCTGTTACGGACATCGAGGCATATCTCGCCAGTCCAACGAACAGTGCCTTTGGCAAGATTGTGAGCACCGTCGGTAACCCACGACTGATCCAGTTCTCATTGCGCTGGGCTTTCTGATGACCGACAAACCGCGTATCGCATTGCTCGAGCGGGGCATGCTATCTGATGCCCCGCCCGAGTTGGCCTCTTTATATGACGCTCTGTTGGCCCAGCGGGGTGTTGTGCCCAATATGTTCAAAACTGTGGCTCATACCCCGGCTCTGGCCATGGGTTTTGCCGCTTTGCTCAAACCGCTTCTGAGCGACGGATATCTTCCCGGCTGGTACAAAGAGCTCATAGCTACTCGCGTCTCGGTTCTCCTGGGATCGCAATACGCCATCGCGGCCCATTCACTTTCGGCTCGACAGAAAGGCGCATCCGAGGAGCAGATTGCAGCAGCAAGTTTAAACTTCGAGGAGGGCTCTTTTACGGAAGCTCAAAAGATTGGTTTCCGCTGTGCGGAGAGAATCCATCATTCCGCTGCTGAAGTCGACGAGGCATTCTTTGCCATTCTTAAGCAGGCATTCACAGATCAGGAGATCATTGAGCTCGTCGCCACCGCTTGCGCTTTTCAGTTCTTTCCCCGCTTTGTGGATGCCTTACGTATCCCCATGACCCCACCACCAGCAGCAACGCGATAAACTAGTTAAACCATGCAACCGATTGCTTGCCGCATTTCCGTGATGTCGGGTGAAGGCGCGCTTGCTGTTTTTGCGCAGGCCAAAGAACTTGAACGTCAAGGACGTTCGATCATCCACCTTGAGCTCGGTGAACCAGATTTTCACCCTGCCGCACCCGTGAACGATGCGTTGAAGCATGCTCTGGACGACGGCAAAGACCGGTATTGCCCAGTTCAGGGCGTACCAGCATTGCGTGAAGCCATCGCTGTGTATCTCCAGCGCACGCGCAAGATTGAAGTGCCGAGTAACAATATCGTCATCGCGCCGGGCTGCAAGATTGCCTTATTTATGGCGTTATTTTCATTGATTGAACCGGGAGACGAAGTCTTATATCCCGACCCTGGTTTTCCCGGATACGACTCTATTACACGCGGTGTTGGTGGAACCCCAATAGCTTTCAGCTTGTCGGAGCGAAATCACCTTCAGCCGGATCCCGATGAGATCGCTGCCAAAATTACGCGACGCACAAAAGCCATCATTACCAACTCACCGGGCAATCCGACGGGAACCGTTTATACGGATGCTGTGCAACGCCGCATTGCTGAACTTGCAGTGAAGCATGATTTGTTTGTTCTCTCCGACGAAATTTACGCACGAATTATTTATGGCGACGAATATCTCTCTATGCTCCGCTATCCCGGCATGGAAGAGCGCACGCTCATTATTGACGGCTTCTCCAAAAGCTTTGCCATGACCGGATGGCGTCTCGGTTACGTGACGGCTCCGCCAGAGATTGTTCCAGCGCTGAAGATGCTCATCATGAATACCTTCACCTGTGTCGCCGAGTTCACACAATACGCAGCGATTGAGGCTTTGACCGATCGTGAAGGCGCAACGCCGAACATGGTTGCCGAGTTCGCCAAACGCCGCGGGCAATTTGTGCGCGACCTGAACGGTGTACCGGGTTTTCGTTGCCAGTCGCCCGAAGGCGCATTTTATGCCTGGGTCAATATCGCTGAAACGGGAACGTCCGCTGAAGAGATCTGCCGCATCATGCTAGAGGAAGCGGGAGTGGCTGCCATTCCGGGAGCCGCATTTGGTTCATCCGGCAAAGAGTTTGTGCGTTTCTCGTTCGCGTCTTCGATGGCAACACTGAAGGAAGCCGTCGAGCGCATTCAGCGTGTTTCATCGGCGTGGCAGCGGTCTGTAGTTCTGAAATAAATCAATCGAGGACACTCATGAGGAAACTATTCGCTCTGTGTTGTCTGTTGCTTTCATCCATCTTTGCCTTTTCTCAGGCCCGCCCTTTACCCGGTGCGGATGTCCCTCAAATTTACCAGCGTCTTTTGCCACAAATTGAAGCCATTCCTATCTTCGATCATCATGCCCACCCCGGCTTTTACGATGATCCCAACGTGGACGCGATGGCATCCCCTCCCGGAGGAAGTACTCCATTTCGTGAGCGAGATGGTAACCCCGAATTAGTGGCTGCTGCAAATGCTCTCTTTGGATATCCCTACGAAGATCTTTCTCCTGAGCATGCCGAGTGGTTGGTCAAGAAGAAGAATGAGATGAAGAAGTCACTTGGCCAGGGATATTTCAGCAGCATTCTCGACAAACTCAACATCGAGCAGGGAGTGGCCAATCGCGCACTGATGGCAGATTATCTCGATCCCAAGCGTTTTGTCTGGGTATTTTTTTCAGATTCGTTTATGTGGCCCTTCAACAATGCGCATGAAACGGCACGCAATCCTGACGAGGCTGTGTACATTCCTTTGCAAGAAAAAATGCTCCATCGCTGGATGATACAAGAGGGCGTGAGCAAACTCCCTGTAAATTTCAGCGATTATCTTAAATTCATTACGCGTACGCTTGAGGACAACCAGAAAAAAGGCGGCATCGCCCAAAAATTTGAGGTCGCTTATTTCCGCTCGATGAAATTTAGCGATCCATCACGTGCTCAGGCGGAAATGATTTATCGCAAATACGTAGCAGGGGGAATACCCAGCGAGCCGGAATATCGAACTTTTCAGGATTACATCTTTCGGTATCTCGTTGTGGAAGGCGGCAGGCTGCATCTTCCAGTGCATATACATACGGCTGTTGGCATCGGTGACTATTTCAATATGACTGAGGGGAACATCTTTAACCTCGAAAATGTTCTGCGTGATCCACGTTATTCGAAGACAACTTTCGTGATGATCCACGGTGGCTATCCTTACGAGCGGCAGGCCATTTGGCTAGCCGCCGCGCAGAATGTCTTTATGGATTCTTCTCTCATGGAACTCATGACATATCCTTCTGCGATGAAAGATATTTTGAAGCAATGGCTGGAAACCTTCCCCGATAAGATCACTTTTGGTACAGATTGTTTCCCGTACAATGAGGTTCTGGGTTCCGAAGAAAGCTACTGGCTTGGTGTACAGTCCACGCGCACCGCATTGGCAGCGGCTTTGGCGGAGATGATTTCCGAAGGCGCAGTCAATGAAGAGCAGGCTTTGCAAATGGCCCATGGATTTTTGCATGACAATGCGGTCAGAATTTATGGGGGAAAGGTTCACTAATGGCAATGAAGAAAAAAGTGAAAAAGAACAAAGCGGTTGCAAAAAAGAAAGCCAGCAAACGCAAAGCGAAACCTTTCCGTGCCCGTAAGGTTGCATTGCAGTATATTCCCTGGAATTCTGTGCCGCTTGAAGATCTAAATCCTCTTTTACAACGCCATTTCGTCGTTGGGCAGGAGATCATGCTCGCGCGTGTGCTGCTAAAGAAAGGAAGCATCGTTCCTGAACATAGCCATCACAACGAGCAAGTGACTTACATTCTCGAAGGCGCGCTCAAGTTCTGGATTGACGGCCGCGTAATCGTCGTAAATGCCGGCGAAGTTCTATTGATACCATCGCACATGCCACACAAGGCAGAAGCACTCGCTGACACGGTGGATCTTGACGTTTTTACGCCTCCGCGCGCTGACTGGATCAACAAAACTGATCAATATCTTCGTGGTGCAAAGTGATCATTCGATAATGTCACTCGCGCCACCACGAACCGCCAACTCACAACTGCGCTGCATCAATTGCGGCGCAATTTGCGAAAAGCCCAGTGCAAACTTCCGGTGTGCCTCGTGCGGGGATTTATTGGAAGTCGCATATCCCGATGTTCAAAGCATGGCAAAGGAGAGCACAAAAGCTCTCTGGCTTTCGCGCCGCACTTCGTTAAATCCTCTGGACCAAAGCGGTGTTTGGCGCTTTCGTGAACTGCTGCCAGCGCTTGATCCTGCCCATGTTGTAACCCTCCGTGAAGGCAACACGCCGCTCTATGCCATGCCGCAGTGCGCTCGTACGGCCGGAATTGAAAATCTCTTTGCTAAACATCAGGGGATGAATCCAACCGCATCATTCAAAGACACTGGTATGACGACCGCAGCCTCTGTAGCTCATTCTGGTGGATACCGTTGGGTCGCCTGCGCTTCGACGGGGAATACATCCGCATCCATGGCCGCTTACGCTGCGCGTGGAGGTATGCGCAGCCTTGTTCTGATCCCGGAAGGCAAGATTTCCTGGAGCAAGCTCTCGCAGTCGCTCGATTACGGCGCAATTACCTGCCAGCTTAAGACGGACTTCGATGGATGCGTCCGTGTTCTCGATGAAGTCGTTCAGCGCATGCCAGTTTATTTATTGAACTCTGTCAATCCTTACCGGCTCGAGGGCCAGAAAACTGCGGCTATCGAAATTCTCGAGCAGTTGAATTGGCAGGTGCCCGATCACATGATCGTTCCAGGTGGAAATCTCGCCAACTCTTCCGCGTTGGGCAAGGCATTCCTGGAGATGAAATCTCTTGGCTTGATTTCATCGTTGCCGAAAATCTCGATTATTCAAGCGGAAGGTGCGAACCCGTTAGTTCTTACCATGCGCGAAAACGGTGGCCGCGAACTCATCGGGGTGCAAGCCGAAACGCTCGCTACTGCAATCCGTATCGGCCACCCCGCGTCCTGGAAAAAAGCCGTTCGCGTGTTGCAAGCAACAGGTGGAACTGTTGAGCAGGTCAGTGAAGCTGAAATGGCGCTGGCCAAAGCTGAAATCGGTGCCGAAGGCATTGGCTGCGAACCGGCATCCGCTGTGACGTTTGCTGGATTGAAAAAATTCGTTACATCTGGATTCGTCAAGAAGGGTGATTTGGTGGTTCTCGTTCTTACTGGCCATTTACTCAAAGATCCAGACTTTACCCTGAATTTTCATCGTGGCGATTTGCTCGCCGATGACAAAGAGGCGAAGATGCTGGCCCCTGCGCGGCGGGCCCCCATTGTTCTCGATGCAACTGTAGATGCCGTCGTGAAGACGCTGGAAAAATTCGAACATCCATGACGGCCAAGCCATTCACGCTCACGCTTCCCGCGACTTCCGCCAATCTCGGCCCGGCTTTCGATGCCGCGGCTTTGGCGCTAAACCTATTTCTTAAAGTACGGGCACGTGCTGCCAGGGAATTTTCTATTCGGGCTACCGGCCGCGATGCCAGTATCTGCGGCCAACTCGAAAACCATCTCATCCTCAATACTTACCGGGAAATTCTGCAATCCGAAGGTAAAGCTATTCCGCCACTGGCCCTACATATTGATAATCAAATCCCCATCGGCAAAGGCTGCGGATCTTCTGCCTCCGCAGTTCTTGCCGGAGTCGCCCTCGCGAATCATTTCGGGCGTCTCCGCTGGGAAGCCAGCCGTATCATCGGCGAAGCCGCGCGGCGTGAGCACCATCCTGACAATGCAGCCGCTTGCTGGACTGGTGGTCTCGCCGTTGCACGCATGGTTGGCGATTCTGAAGCGCTTGTCGCGGTAACCCGCCCAAAAGGAAAGTGGCCTCTCTTGTTGGCTGTTCCTAACCAGTCGCTATCTACCGAGGAGGCACGTCGTATTCTGCCCGACACTTATTCGCGAGCAGATACCGTGAACAATATTCAAAATTCCATGCTGTTGTTGGTTGCATTCGCTCAGTCTCGGCCTGAGCTTCTCGCCACAGCTCTCGGCGATCGCATGCATCAACCCTATCGCGCTCATCTTTGTCCGCTCTTACCCGCGATGCAACTTTTTGCAGGGGCAAAAGAAATACTCGGGGTTGCTTTGAGCGGAGCGGGTCCATCTGTCCTCATATTTCTGCATCCCAAGGCCAACCTAAAGCGGGTTCGCGAGAAGGTGGCCGCTCATCTGCGCAACCACAATCTCCCCGCAGAACTGATTGCAACCGCGATTTACAACCATTCTGCGCGCAAGCAGCGAAAATAAAGAAATAAAAAAGACCGGCCGTAGCCGGTCTGAATAAAATTCATTGATTATTTTATTGTCTGCTCGCTGGCGGGATAATACCGTTCATCCGCAAATATTCCACCATCTGCCCGTAATGATCAAAAGGATGCTGCGCCGCCAGCACAGCGATCCCCAATCGTGTGGCGGATTCTTTGCCTCCAAACGGATTTGGAATCGCAGTGACAACATTTTTCTCGTTAATGCTTGCAATCGCTTTGTGAAGATAAGCGAACGAATCCTTCGTGAATTTCATGATCTCGGCTTTGGTTTTTACCGACTCCGGCCCAACCCAATCGTCGTCAATTGCAACTGGCGGCTTCTCGCCCAGAATTGCTGCACCCAGCACATAGTTGCCGGAAGCCACATGCTTTACCTGCCCTCCGAATGTGCGCACTCCTTTGAATTCACCATTCGTAGGCGTAAAAGAATATTTATCCTCTGGCATTGCGTCCGCCGCGGAGACAAATTCTTTTTCGACTCCACTGATGCGGTTATCTAACACCTGGGCGATGGACTTTGGACTTTCCTGCGCCCAAATTGTTCCAACGCATGCCAACATCCACAGCGAAATTGCCAATAACTTTCTGTGCCCCATATTGCCTCCTTGAAGTTTGGTGAAATGAGAATTTGTGAAAATGATTTGCTAATTGTGCTCAGCTGTCATGCCTACTCGGTTGTGTTCCAAAGGAAATCTGCGTACCGCAAACAATCCTACCGTGATTGTCAGCGCGGAACAAAGCAATGCCAAAGGCACGCCGATTTTGTTTGCCAGGCCTCCCCACACTGCGCTGCCCAATGCCATGCCGCCTTGAAGTACCAGCAAATACATGGACAAACCTCTTGCACGCAGCCAGGATGGCAGCATGGTCTGTGCTGCAACGTTCAGACATGCCAAAATCGCAATCCAGGCCGCACCTGCCACAAACATGACGGTGCTTAACCATCCGAACGTCTGGACATATCCCGCAGTCGCAGTCATCACTGCGAAAAGCAGGGTTGCCATCATCACCAACGAATCTACGGAAAAGTGATGACGTAATCGCGGCAGCACCGCAGCGCCTGCAAGCGCACCCAGACCAAAATGTCCCAAGGACAATCCAAAGCCAGTGGGCCCATGCGGTCGTGCGAGAATCGGCAGCAGCGCGAGTAATGAACTTGCACCGATGCTAAACGCTCCGGTGCGCAATAACACGCAGCGCACCACATGCGAACCGCGTGCTTCCCGAAAGCCATGCAGCATCGCATCGCGCACGCGCCCGGTATCTACGCGCTCGGGAACTTTTCGCTTCCAGCGGTACAAAAAGAAAATCACCCCAAAAAAAGACGCGGAATTGAGCAGAAACGCCACTCCGGAGTTTGTTGCCGCAATGACCATTCCGCCGAGTGCCGGGCCAACGGCCCGCGCTACATTAAAACCCACCGAATTGAGTGCGACCGCTGGGGCATGATTTTCCGCCGAAACCACCTCCGGCGTAATAGCCTGCCATGCCGGATCGTTCATCACTCCGCCCAGTCCCAACAGAAAAGTAAAACCGAGCAAAATCCACGGCGTGACGTGGCCGAGTAAAGTAAAGACGCCTAGCAACCCCGACGCGACCACCATCCAACCTTGTGTAAGTAGAAGCAGACGCCGGCGGTCCATCATGTCGGCAAGCGCGCCTGCGGGAAGAATGACTAAAAACACAGGCAACATCGTGGCTGCTGCGACCAAACTCACCATCAGCGGAGACATGGTGAGTTGTGTCATTAACCACCCCGCACCCACGTTTTGCATCCATGTGCCAGTGTAGGAAACTACGGCCGCACTCCAAAGCGAGCGGAACAGTGGTTCTCGTAATGGCGCCCATGCCGAGTGCTGGTGCCGCGCTGCACTTACGGTTTCAGGAATCGGAGTTTGGATGGAATCCGCCATGCTTATTCCGCTGTTGCCCGTTCTAATGGCCATTCTCGATTGCGCCAGGCCCGCACCATATAAATCGTCAAGCCTGCGGCAAGAATGACGGCTGCGTAGGTAATTTCACGCTGGAAATTTTTCCGTGAAAAAAGGATGAAAAGAAACCCTGCGCTCGCCAGTAACGCGGGCAACGGATAAAGCCACATGCGAAACGGCCGCGGCATGTCAGGGCGTTTGGTGCGCAGCACAATCACCCCAATCGCCTGAACTAAAAATTGCAACAGAATGCGGATCACCACCAGGGCCGCAATCACTTGCGCGAGCGATAAGAAACAACAAAGTATCGCAACGCCACCCAATGCGAGGAGAGACACATAAGGGAATCGTCCTTCTGGGTGTACTTTCGCAAACGCTCTGAAATAATTCCCATCCAGCGCAGCCGCGTAAGGCACTCGCGAATAGCCGAGCATGAGTGAAAATACCGAAGCAAAAGCCGTCCAAATGACCAGCGCTGTCACCAGATTCGCTGCCCACGTACCGTAAGCCTGCTGCATAAAAATGGAAATAATGTGCAAACCGTTTGGGCCATTCCCCATCTCTTGCCACGGAATCACGCCCAGCACACTCACATTCATCAGAATGTATAGACATGCGGTCAAAAGAATAGATAGCAGTAACGCCTTCGGAATCGTCTTTTCCGGTTCCCGTACCTCGCCGCCTAAAAAGCTGACATTGTAATAACCCCAATAGTCATAGGTCGCAATCAACATGGCAGAGCCGAGTCCGAGGAAAAAACCGCGTGACAAAGTGAACGCATCCGGTGGAAAACTGAAAGCCCGGCTCACGCTAAAGTGAGTGAGCCCGGCGAAAATGATCCAGCACAAGGTTCCCATAACGCCAACCCACAACAACTTTGAAAGCCATGCGATGTGTGTAATCTTGCGGTAAAGCAATCCAACCGCAACGATTACCACACCCATCGCCAGCGCTCGCGCTCCCACACGCCCAAGTCCCGGCAAAAAAAAAGATGCATACCCTGCCAGCCCGATTGCTCCCGAGGCAATGGACAGCGGTGCGGAAAAAGATAACTGCCAAATAAATAAAAACGAAATTAACCGGCCCAACTTTTTCGGGCCATAAATTTCTTTCAAATAAAAATAAGATCCACCCGATTTTGGCATCGCCGCGCCCAACTCCGCCCACACCATGCCATCGCATAACGCGAATATTGCGCCGAGAATCCAGCCCAGCATCGCTTGTGGGCCGCCCATGGCCCCAACGATCAACGGGAGCGTAATGAACGGTCCTACGCCGATCATGTCAAGCATGTTCAGTGCAGTCGCGCCACCCAAACCGATCCCACGAATCAGTTCAGGCGATTGTGTGTCGTCGCTCATCATTGAGCAGTAATTGACTGCTGGCTACTGCCTTTCGCGCTTAGCAAATTCACATACAGCCGCACAGCTCCCGGCACTCCACCCGGCAACTGCCGAAAGAATGCATATCCGGTGTAGATATAAAGTCCTTTGCCATACTGCGCTTCCAACATTCCGCCTTTTTGTACAGCTTCGTCCGGATCATGCGACTCAAGCAGCGGAGCGAACTTCGCATCCCACGAAGTCATGAAGTAAAGTCCACGCTCTTGAATCCAGCCATCAAAATCTTTCGCGGTGATTTCATTCGGCATATGGAAGATGGGATTCTCCGGCGCAAGAATGTTTACTGGAGCTTCTTCTACCGAAACTCTCGCCCGGCCCAGTATTGCCGGATAAGGCGTAAACTTTCCGGAATTAAAGTCTCCCACCCCGGTGTTGTATTGCGTAATCAGCGTTCCGCCGGCCTTTACCCAATCCAGCAAGCGCGCGTTGTTCTTCGCCAGGTTGTTTTGTGTGTCGTAGGCACGAATGCCAAGAACAATCGTGTTGAATTGACTCAAATCTTCTGTCGCGAGCTTGTCCGCAGAGAGAACGGCAACGTTCATTCCCAACTCTTGCAGTACATCGGGAATCTCGTCGCCTGCGCCCATCACATAGCCAATTTTCAGATTCTGCGGAAGCTTCACATTTACTGCACTGACCCGCTGGATCGCCGGCTGGTAATAATAGGAAGTGTCGAGATCATCCCGCGTGACCACCGTATAACCTTCGCTGTATGAAATCCCCCCGGCTTCCAGTTTCACCCGTACTGTGCTGCGTTCTTCCTTCACATTTCCAGCGCGAATCTTGAAATGGAAAGTTTTCGTCTCGCCCCGTGCCGGAATTTCGACCGTCATCTGCTCTGGTTCAACTTTCCATCCCGCGGGAGTTTCCAGGCGTAGCGTCGCTTTCGACGAATTCGCCAAATTTGAACTCACCGCTACGGTAGCATCGAAATCCGCGCCATCTCCGGCGCGAATCACTCGCTGTCCCGGATCCATCATCACCGAATACGCCGGAGCCACAGCGACCGCTCGCTCCAATACCTCTCCCGACTGGCCTTTGTACTTGACCATTACATCCGAGCGAACCAGACCTTGCTTGCCGAACGCTGAGTAAGTCGCATGTGCGTGAATCGGCAGCGGAGAAAATGGCAGGGTTGCATATTGCGTTTCATCGATCTTGTTCAGCGCATCCGTCTCCGGGTTGTCGCGATGCCAGTAAGGGCGCGTATATTCTGCGTTCATTCCGACCGTAACGATAAAATCTTCGCCAGATTTCTCTACCTTCCAGCCCGACGGAACATCCAGCTCCACCTTCGCGGCTTTGGTTGTGGCCGTGCCCGAAAATTGCGCCTTCACGTGGAAACTCTGTCCTCGCACGGCCATAAACGCTGTGTCCGGACTGCTCGCCACCATCGTATCAACCGTCGCTGTTAACTCAATCCCGCCTGCCAAATTCGCCGCTTCCGCAAATTGCCCTTCTTTTGTTCGCAGGTTCAATAACAAATCATCTTTGGCCGCAGATGAAAGAGAAGAGCTTTCGATCTTCGCAATCAATCCCCGCGTAATTTCCAACCCATCGAGCAACTGTTCAAAAGAATTTTGCGGATCATTCGCCGCCTTCGTTACCTGCGTTTGCATCTGCTCAAGCGCACCATTCAAATACGGAACATTCTTTTCTTCCGCTCCTAACCTCACGGCCAACCCCGGCAAACTAGTATCCAAGCCATCGAAGAAATCTTTTTCGTGCTCGCCTGAGATTGGACCGACTGCATCCACCAGCTTGTAATAGGTAAATCGATCTCCTGGGTCAATCGTCCACGCGCCCGCACCTTGCGAAAGCTGGTGTTTTAGCCCTTTCATCGAGAACTGGATGTAGGAAGTCCCGAGCACCGTATCCTTCACGCCCGTATTCAGTCTGATCGTGTAATCTGTATCAGGACACGTCGGCGCATTGAACCCACAAACGTTGCCAATGTAGAGTTTCTTCGCCTGCCACGGCAGCAAGCCTTCTTGGATCTGCTCTGGAAATTTCGCAGGATCAGCCGCTGCCCGAAATGCTTGCCGCGCCAACAAAGACGAAACCTGATGGTGCCCGTGTCCGTCTCTTTCCGTTCCAGAAAATCTTGCCGCAATCACATCCGGGCGGAACGTCCGAATCACTCGCACCATATCTGCCAGCGCGGGTTCGCCTCTGTTCCACTTCTGCAAACTTTCTTCCGCTGTCTTCGAAAATCCAAAATCCGCAACCCGCGTGAACCGCTGCTCCACGCCGTAATACCGGTCCGCTGCGGTCAATTCCAGCGTTCGCAGCACGCCAAGCACGTCAAACAAATTGCTGCCCAGTTTGTTCTGCCCGCCCTCGCCACGATTGAGCGTCAGCAGCACCGTGCTCACGCCCTTGCCTCGCGCTTCCAGGGTCAGCATCCCGCCATCTTCGTCATCTGGATGCGCCACGGTCTGCATCAGCCGGGCCGTCGTTCCCAGCTGGCGCAGCATTTCTTGAAGTCCAATCTTTCCAGAATCTTCGGGCAGCGTTTCCATACGTGGCCCGGGGCTGTCTTCATCCGCCAGGACCCGTGGCATGCCTGCTCCCGGCCCCGATACCAGCGGCCAAACTAACAGCAAGCAAATAAAAAGCCGGAGCGCCCGTGTCGCCGCTCCGGCACAGCCTCTACGGTTGGAAAAAGTCATATCTGTATGGGACTATTCTCGAGCAAGATAGGAAGCAAACTATTTTACTTATTTAAGATAAACCACGTAGGCGCAGCCGTCCTCGGCACTTAACTATCCAGATTGTCATTCCGAGCCGCTTGGAGCTGCGTTGCAGCGAAAGCGTGCGAGGAATCTGCTTTCAGGAATAAAGACCCATTTCTTCCTATTTTTTGCGAGAAGTGGGGAATATCTACTCCGCTGGCCAGAATCCTGCCGATGCCCCCACCCAATCCATGTTCTTGTTCTGGTCCACACCCATCATCAGGGCGCGTCCCATGCGGATAATCGTCATCACCGGTGTTAGTTCATCCAGCCAGATGTACATAATCCGCACTTCTGCTTTCGTCGGCCCGGACGGTGTTTCGATGACCGGCTCAAATTCCATCTTTTCCTGAAGGATGTATTGCGAGTGCTGGCTCTTCGGAATCGAGGCCAGGTCTTCCTTTGTCGGGTTCATAATCACGCCGATCCCCGCAAACGAAAATAGCGGCTTTACCACATGGTTCACTAAATCCTTAGGATTCGCCTCCACCCGGTGCAGAAACCGCGTATGCGGGACGCACTCATGTTTTAAGAAGGGCAAAGAAAATTTGCTCATCCGGAAATACCAGTTCGGATGCCCGGCCCACTCAACTTCCACATCTTCGTTGAACTCAAACGGCAGCTTGATCTTCTTCCGTACCAGCTCGTCCACAATCACGCGGTTATAAATGCGGTGCACTGGAATCCGTTGCCCGTCATTCATGTAGAACAAATACTTCCCGACTTTCTTCAAATCGGTGATGGCCACTGTCTTGATGCCCAGTAACCGCTCGGTCAACAGAAAGTCCGGCAGCGTTTTCTGATTTAGCGGATCAATCTCCATCAGAATTACATTCGCTGGATCATGCTCACCCAGGACCGCCTTTTTCAGCAGTCCTTTATAGCTCTCCCAATCCAAATCTCCCAGCAGATATTGCAAGCTTCCATCGAGCTCAAAAATCTCCTGATACACCTGCGACAACATCGCCTGATAGGCGTAAAGAGAAGGGAAGCCCTGCATCTCCACCAATTTCGGCTGAATTTGCCCCTTGCTGTCTTTAATCAGGCCAAAATCCACTGCCACAAACATTGGGTGCGAAGTCTCTCGCGGCACATTGAACTTTTCGGGAATGGACTCAAACGAAATCTTGCGATATTCCAGGCTCTCTAATTGCCGGATGAGCGTCTTCCCATAGCTGACCATCTTGTCCATCAAATCTTTGGGAAAGAAACACGGCGTCTCCGCAATGCGGAACTTGATCTCCGTTCCGCAGCGTTCGTTCATGACTTTGAGAAAAGCCTGGTACTTTTCCGGCGTGAAATTCGCGTTAAATTGCTGTCTTAGCGCAGGGATCATGTGTGACTTAACTCTATGATGGCTAAAGTGTTGATGGTTCGATTATAGCGGATGGTAAAAGCCGCCTATGGTTACTCTTGTGGATGCCCCGAAAGCCAGCATAAGAGCTAGCATAAGAGTAGAGAGTAGATCGGGAAGGGCAAGGCATAAGCCCTGCCCCAAAAAGTTAAAAACTTAGGCACGCGAGCCTCGCTCGCAAAAGCCTACGCCTCCACCAAAAACTGCCCCTGCTTCATGATTTGTTCGTCGTCCACCCAAATGTCGAACTTTCGCCCAACCACATCAATATGCGTCGCGGAATACCACTCCGCTCCCGTGTGCGCGCCATAAGGATTTCCAAACGCAATATGAATCCCCGGATACTTCTCATCCTGCAAAATTTCGCCAATCACATCTTTCAATTCAATGTTTGTTCCAATGGCAAACTCGCCCACGCGGTCGCTGTTTTCGTCGGTGTGCGTGTAGCTCCAGAAATCTTTTTCTAATTCTTTGTTGTCTGAGTGTGCTTCCGTCACCCGGTTAGCCTTCACTTTGATTGTCAACGGGTTCGGCGCCAAATCCCCAAACTTCGCGCATAGGAAATCGCCGACCACGCCGTCAATCACAAACGTCCCATTCACTTCGCCCGGCGTCGTGAAAATCTCTCCGCCCGGCAAATTGCCCCATTTATCGGGGCTGATAATTCCGCTCGTCTTCACCCACTTGTAATTTGGATTCAAATCCGCCACAAAATCTGTTCCCGCATCGGTATGCGCCCGCACTCGCTTGGCCTTCCGCACCATCTCAATCACTTTCACGCTGATGCGGTCCACTTTCATGAAATCCGCCCGCATGCCTTCCATCATGATGCGTTTATTGATGTTCACCATGTGCGCGTGGCGAATATGGCGCCGGTTTACGATGTCCGTCATCTGCATGCGCGATTGCAGTTCATTCCTCTGCGCCTGCACCGCAAAAATGCTGACCTGGCTCGTCTCCATGTCCTCAGCGATTTCTTTGGGGAAATCCTTCAGCGGCCTTGCCGCCAGCTCCTCCATAATCCACGAGTTATAAGGACAGCCTAGGTCTTCTAATTCGTGAACAATGCTCGCCGCGATCTCTTTCGTGGCTTCGTCCGTGATCACCGTTACTTTTTCTTTTGGCTGAATACGCAGGCACACATTCACCGCATTGCGCGCCCCCGGCGTCAACTCCGGATCAAACTTCATCTCCCGCAAACTGCTCTTTTCATGAATGCTTGAACTCATTCTTTATGATTACCCAACTTTCCTTTTGACTTCGACTGTTTCTTCCCCAAGCCCTGCCGCAGTTTCCTGCACAATATAATCCACAACTTTTTTCAGATCGCCCGTATCTTCATAGACCTTCAACTGCCGGTCCGCACCCGTACCGTTTTCAAGAATCTCGTGAATGTAGTTCAACTCTTCCCGCGATCCTAATTCATCCACCACATCATCCACAAAATCCAGATACTCAAGAATCAGGTCCCGGGTTGACACTTCTTTTTGCTTGCCGAAATCGATCATCTTTCCATCGAGGCCATATCGCGCAGCGCGCCATTTGTTTTCCATCAATAACGCCCGCCGGTAGAGCCGGAAACCCTGGTTCGCCATGTACAACTTGTGCAATTTTGCCACCGTGGCCTGAATCAATGCCGCAAGTGCAATCGTCTCTTCCACCCGCATCGGAATATCGCACACGCGGAATTCCAACGTATTAAAGAATGGATGCGGACGGATATCCCACCAAATCTTTTTCGCATTATCAATACAGTTTGTCTTGATTAAAAGCTTGACGAAGTTTTCGTACTCGCCCCAGCTCGGGAAATAATCCGGCAAATTCGTCCGCGGAAATTTGTCAAACACTTTGCACCGGTACGACTTCAACCCGGTGTTCATTCCCATCCAAAACGGGGAATTCGTCGACAGAGCCAAAATGTGCGGCACAAAGTAGCGTGCATGATTCATCAGGTGGATCGTCGTTTCTTTGTCTTCGATTCCCACATGCACGTGCAGGCCGAAAATCAGGTTTGCCCGCGCCACCATCTTCATGTCCTGCACAACCTGGTGGTAACGCTCGTCCGGATAAATCTCCTGCGTCCGCCAATCGGTAAACGGATGCGTCGCCGCCGACGCCAGCCCCAATCCGTTCTCTCGCGCCAGCTTAATCATGCTGCGGCGCAGCTTTTTTACCTCATCCTTTGCGTCTTTAATATTGCTGCAAACCGACGTGCCCACTTCGACCACGGACTGGTGCATCTCTGCTTTCACCCGCTCTTGCAGGATCATCTTGCCCTTCTCGATCATTTCTGCGTGGATGTGCGACCGCAGGTCGCGCGTGACCGGGTCTATGGTCTGATACTCTTCTTCAATCCCGATCGTGTAGGTGGGTTGCATGGGCGGATCACCTCAATCGTGACGGTCGCATTAGTATAACAATTTGTCAGGTGTGGCGAGCTTGATGCGATGAAGATCCAGCATTTCTATCGAGTTAGCCGGAACACCGTGCCGCACCCAGCAAACCCAAGTGTCGAGCAGTTTTGATCGTGGCCACCACCGCCAACGGTGGTCCCATAAAGAGATCCACCCAACAATGTAGGAACAGCTACCGGCCCACCGCCATCTTTCCCTTCCTCAAAATCCCAAAGAATGGTCTCCGTCCAATTTTCATTCCCACCCGAAGGCGGCGAAAGCTCAAAAACCGCACCGCATCCAATCGGATAATCACAATTGGCATCGCCCCCGACTTCGGTCGTGCCATAGAAGTTGCCTGCCGCGTCGGCAATGACACCAGAAAATGGACCAAAACCGTCCGTGCTGTTTTTGCCAAATTGGTGAATAAGACTGAAACTCCACATGCCTTTCGACGGAGTCAACTGGTAAACGACACCTCCATGAAAATTCCCGCCATAGAGTGTTGTTCCATAAATCGACCCTTGACGAATTACGAGCGCGCCCGTCGGCTCCGCTGGAGAGGTGCCATTGCTGAAGGCGAAACGATAGAGGATTGTCTCTTTCCACGAGCCGCTATGCTCTTGTTGGAGAGCAAACACTGTTCCACACGCTTCTTCTTCGCAATCGCTTGAGGTTCCCCCGCCGCTGCTTGTTGTGCCCAGCAGTGTTCCGTCCCCATAAACAATCAAACTCTCTTGCGTCGGACTGGCGCCGTCATTTCCGCCGTGAAAAGCATAAAGAGTGCTCTCTGTCCAGTCGCCACCCTTGACTGCAGGGGGAGCGAGCTTGAAAACCGTCCCGCAGCCGGGCGCGTTGTTATCAATCGACTCCATGCAATTCAAATCCCCCCCAGCGTAAGTGACACTATACAAATTGCCAGCGGAGTCGAACACGAGGCTCGATTGGGGCCAGCTTCCATCACTCCCGCCGGTGAACTCATATAAAGTCGTTTCGGTCCATGCAGTCCCCGGCGCGCCCGGAGGACTCAACTCGAAAACAACTCCACAACCAACCGGAGTGCTGCCCACGATACAATTTTTAACGCCTCCCTGAGCAGTTGTGCCGTAAAGATTGCCTTCGTGGTCAAAGATGAGGCTTGAAACCGGATCTCCGCCATCATCTCCACCAAGAAAGCTATATAAGACTGTTTCCTTCCATGTGCCATTTTGCTGCGCGCTCAATTCGAAAACGGTGCCGCAGCCTCCGATAATGCAGTTATCCCCAGAGCCGCCGCTCGCCGTTGTGCCATATAGATTGCCGGTGGCGTCTGCGACCAGACCACCCTCAACAATCGCGCCATCCCCGGTTCCTCCAAAGGAATGAAGCACGGTTTCCTTTGCCGTTGCCCATGCGCACGCAGTAAGTGAAACCAAAATAACCACGCCGAGGACTGTCCGCGGAACAAAATCTGAGATTTTATAATTCAAGATAGACTCCCAAATCAGAAATGGAATACTCGCTTAGATGACGAATCGTGAAGGTGGGAGAACCAACAAAAACGACGTCACAATATAACTCTTCTGTGCCCCGCGTATCGCGGCAAGCTACGCCAGCTTCTTCACCGCCTCCAGCTTCGGCCCCGACAAAAACGCCGCCCATCGCAACTCGCTCGCCGGATTCTCATTGCTCAACGCTTTCTTGACGGCGAGCTCCGCAACAGCATTCACCACCCAATCGAAATTCGCCTGACCAACAGAATTCACATCCGCATCCGGTGCGGGATTCATGAAATCAATCGCATAGGGAATCCCATCCTCGCAGGCAAACTCGACCGTGTTTAGGTCATATCCCAGCGCCCGGCACAAGGTCAGCGCATCTTTCTCTACTCGCGCCAGTAGCTTCGGATCCACTGGCGGCGCGTTCTTCACATACCGTTCATGGTGCGGCGCTCGCGGATCGTACTGCATGATGTGAACTTTTTCCTGCCCCACCACATAGCAACGGAAATATTCCTTAAACTTCACACCACGTTGCAGCGTCATGCACAACGTTCCGCTGCCGTTATAGGCATTAAAAAACTCTTCCGGATTATCCACCTTAAATACATCCCGCCATCCACCGCCATCGTAGGGCTTCAGGAAAGCAGGGAAGCCGACGTAATCAAAAATCTCCTCCCAGTTCAGCGGGAACATCAAATTTCGCATGGACTTGTCCGTCGTCCCCGGCGGATGCTCGTGATGCGGCAGAATCACCGTCGGCGGAATAGCTACGCCCAACTTCGTCGCTAGTGCATAGTTGAAAAATTTGTCGTCCGCCGTCCACCAGAATGGATTATTAATGACAATCGTCCCGTTCAGCGCAGCGTTCTTCAAATACGCCCGATAGAAGGGAATATCCTGCGAAATTCGGTCCACAATCACGCGGTATCCGCTCGGGTCGGCCATTTTCACGCCACCCAGCTTCACGAACTCAGCGGTCACGCCGTCAACCTTCATTGAGTTGATCTTTTCCACCAATGCCGGCGGAAACGTATTCTCCATCCCAAACAGCACGCCAATTTTTTTGCTCATAATTCCATCTCCAAAAACCGGATGTCCCGTTCCTTCGCCGGGTGCCCCGTTCCTTCGCGCTCTTTGCGAAGGGGCGGGGAATCACTCAAAAATACTTCGCCGCCATCCTCTTCCACAGCGGCCAATCATGCTTCGAATTATCGTTGAAAACGTCCAGCCAGTGCGGAACCGCCTTTGCATTCAGCAACCCCGACAACTTCACATTCGCGTCCAGACACATGTCCCAATCCGACGATCCGAGCACAATCTTCATCTGCCGGTAGCGGCTCAGGAACCAATCATCCGTCATCCCCTGCAAATAATCCGGAGGGCAATTGAAATAGCAATCGTCGTCATAGTATCCATTCAGAAATTGGTGAATGTCATACGACCCGCTCATGCTCACGCAATGCGTCACCATATCCGGATGCTTGAGGGCAAAATTCACCGCATGGTATCCGCCAAAACTGCAGCCGGTGACGGCCAGTTGCGACGAAGGATTGCGTCCTTTTATATAAGGCACGAGTTCGTGCGTGATATAACGCTCGTACTGCAAATGTCGCAGCACCCGGTAACGCGGATGTGCGCCCTTGTTGTACCAGCTCTCGCCGTCAATACTATCCGGGCAGAAAATCTGCAGATCGCCTCTGTCTAATTTTGCCGCCAGCACGTCAATCATGCCCCGGTCTTCATACTCGAAAAACCTGCCCATGGAACTGGGAAAGACGATCAGGGGCACGCCGCCATGCCCAAAAACCAGTAATTCCGTGTCTTTCTGCATCTCGCGGCTAAACCCTCGCTGAAATTCTCGATTCATGCTTTAGAAGTCCGTAAAAATGCCAAATTTAAGAACGCCATATCTTACCTGAATCAGTAAGCCATGTGGATGGACATTGCACAAAATCCTTTTGTTACACATTATTATGTGTAATAATCTACACATGCCGACGAATCTCGCCCTGGATGACCGTCTTATCGAAGCCGCTCGTCGCGCTGGCCATCATCGCACGAAAAAAGAGGCTGTCACGGCCGCGCTCGACGAATATGTAAAACGTCATAAGCAACAGCGCATTTTGGAGGCATTCGGCGAATTCCATTTCGATCCTTCTTATGACTACAAAGCCGAACGTCGCGTGAGAACTCGCGACAAGCACTGATTCTTAATTTTTATGATGGTTCTTGTGGATACACCTGTCTGGTCGCTGGCTCTACGCAGAAGAACCGCGGATCTTAATCAGAGTGAACAGAATCTAGTCAACGCACTAAGGGAGTTGATTCGCGAAGGCCGCGCCCAAATTGCGGGTCCCATCCGCCAGGAATTATTATCCGGCATTCGTGAAGCAGATCGCTTTCGTAAGCTCCGGGACTATCTCCGCGCATTCGACGACCCTCTTCTTGAGACAGCCGACTATGAAGAAGCTGCACACATGAACAATCAATGTCGCGCACGTGGAATCTCTGGCTCGGCAATCGATTTTATAATTTGCGCCCTGGCGCACCGCCGCCACTGGCAAATCCTCACCATCGACCATGACTTCCAAAATTACAGGGCAGCTTTGCCCATCAACCTTCTGAATATCAAAGATTAAGAGATTTCCGCAGTGTCTTGTGTGCTTCCGCTTTCTAAATAAAAAAGGCTGCCCAGAGGCAGCCTGAATATAGTGGATATTCAGTGAATGGCTACTGCCCTATCTTGCTTCCAATCACTTCTCCGGAAACGATAATCTCGACTCGCCGGTTCTTTTGCCGTCCTGCCGCGGTACTGTTATCCGCCACCGGAGATGACTGACCTAGCCCCGTTGCGGTCACCGATGCCGCAGGCAATCCCTGAGCCACCAGATAATCGCGAACATTATCCGCTCGCTTTTCCGAAAGCTTCTGGTTGAACTCTTCCGTCCCGGTGCTGTCCGTATGCCCTTCAATCGTCAATTGCAGCGAAGGATAATTCAGCACAATACCCGAAAGCTTGGCCAGAGCCTCGCGCGCTCCCTGACGCAGATCCGCCTTGCCAGTATCGAAGAGGACGTCGCCCATATTGACGACCAACCCGCGCGGAGTGTCCGTCGTTGGTAGCACACGATTGAACTGTTCCAGCAGCTTCGCTCGCAGTTCCTGCTTTTCCTGCTCGGACTTCGCCGCTGCTGCATCAGCCGCTGCCCGTTGTTGATCAGCCTGCGCTCTCGCCGCTGCTTCCTGCTGCGCCTGTGCGGCTGCTGCCGCCGCTGCTGCGTCCGCTGCTGCTTTTTGCTGTTCGGCCTGTGCCCGTGCTGCCGCTTCGGCTTCCGCCT
>JAJPHW010000125.1 GCA_021325035.1 Terriglobia bacterium | reverse complement strand
GCGACGACGGATCCGAACGCGCAACCCACAGGCGTGCAATATCTCTATACCGACCTGAGCGCCGGCAATTCCAACAGCAATCAACTGCAATTCACGGTGGACAAGCGTTTTAGCCAGGGATTCAATATTCGCGGCGCTTATACACTGTCGAAAACCATCGATGACCAGTCCGGCTTTCGCTACAACAGTTCAGTTTACTCAAATCCTTTCGATCATAACTTCGACCGCGGCCCGGCAAATTTCGATGTCCGGCACAGAGTTGTGATTAGCGGAGTTTGGGACTTACCGCTCGATCGGCCCTTCCGTAGCGGGAACGCGATCGCGCGCAAGATTACCGAGGGCTGGGAAGCCAGCGGTATCATCAGCTATCAGACGGGAACGCCTTTCACCATCTTCTCGAACTCAAACTCAAGCCAGGAAGACGAGTTCTTCGATCGCGCAGACCTTGTGCCCGGTCATCCGATTCAAAGGTTCTCGCCGCGTTCGTTACATAGCTTTACGGATACGAATGCTGCGAATTGTCTCGGTGGGCCGATCACGAACGGGCACTTCTATTTCGACCCAACTTCGTTCGATTGCGCAAACGTCCCGCTCTTCACATTCGGAAATTCAGGGCGTAACGTTATTTACGGCCCGGGCCGTAACAATTACGACTTGACCATTGGCCGCCATTTTAAATTCAGCGAAGCGAGGTCCCTGGAGTTTCGCGCTGAGTTCTTTAACGCCTTCAATCACGCACAATTTTTTAATCCGGACCACAATGGCTTCGACGCAAACTTTGCGCAAATCACGCAGGCCCGCGATCCGCGGATCATACAATTTGCTTTGAAGTTTTATTTCTAGGATTGAGCGGGGAGTTACGCTTTTCTTAGAGAGTCTCTGGCGCGGAGAACAGCGGCGAGTCGCTCATGCGAAATCGGGTGCGGACATGCTCGGAGATCAGGGCGACGGCTCCACGGTTGCCCACCGGGTCGGCCTGAGTGAGGTATTTCATGGCGTCCACTAAGAGCCTCTGACCGTCCACGTAGCGGGGGTCGGAGGTGCGCTCACGGCGTTTTCGTCCCAAACTGGGAACCACCGGGATGGTGAAGACCTTAGCCATGCAAGAGTGTTCTTCCCGTCCTTGATCTTTTCCGCCGGCACTTCCAGTTGCTCCAGCAGTCTCCTAAGACCATGTGTGACCTGAGTATAACGCCCAGACCTGCGAATTTCAGCCTTTAAATTTTCCTGGAGTTCCAATTTTCATAACTAGGGGTATTAACGAGGCCGGCGGCGGCGCAAGAGGGCGGTGCCGAGCGCTCCCCCCGCGCTCGATAAAACCAGAAAAATCAGGAATATAGAGGCAAAGCCGACCATCATGGCAAATTGCATTCCTGCGGACGTGCGCAAATAGTCGAAAACCGGTTGCATCTGCGCTTCGGTGTTGCGCGAAGCCGCTTCATTGACCTGCTTAAGCAACTCCACCCGCAACTGCTCTCCAGCATGTAGCACCAGTACCTCAACGGCAGTAAAAATCGAAAAAAAGGCAAAAGCCAGTATGCCGCTGATGGCGCCCAACTTCGCTCCCATGCCGGTAGTGAGCGGCGCTCGCGGAGCCCTGCGGCGGTAGAGCATGACGCACAACATGCCCCCAAAAATCGTGCCCAGGGTCAGGCCGGCAAACGGAAACAGCATGAGCACGGCGGAAATCGCGCCGGAAGTAGCAGCAGCTGGAAGCGCGTGCGGCCATTCGAGACGCTTGCTGGCAGAGAGCACACGCGTGGCCGTCTCATACGTAACAGTCTGCTCGCCGCCTTCCACCACAACGCGGATTTGCGGAGCATTGCAATGCGGGCAAAAAGGTGTGCCCTCTTCCACCGGCGCTCCACATTGATGGCAGGAATGGTCCACAGATTTTGAAGTTACAGGAGTAAGCAGGAACAGGCAAGGCGAGGAATGCTGCCGCGCTGCGCAGAAAAGGATCAGCCGTTAGCGGCTGATCCTTTGAAGTTCAATCATTCCTGTGAGATCCCTTGATCTCAAACGAGTAAACCTAAATGTCGCCCTGCTTGCCGCGTAGTCTCACGTAGACCAAGCTGAAATCTGTCCCCTTGCCTTGCGGCTCGATGGAAACGACGTGCTGGTTGTCCTCAGTGCCAACTTTTAACTCAAGTACATTGCCGGTATTGGGGCTGTCGCAGCTGACCGGGCCAGATTTGTTGCTTTTGTCATCCGAATGAACGTTGACACTGTTGCCATGCTTCTCAGTATGGCAGTCAATGACGGTGCCGTATTTTTTCAGTTGGTCGCGGTAATAAGCCGTGATCTTGTCGGCGGAATCGTCGGAAAAATACTCGAGGGCCACGACTTTCAAGCCGAAGGCTTCGGTCGAAATGGAAAGATTGGCGCTGTCATTATCTTTGTCGTCAGACTTCGGCTTCAGCCTCGCCCCTGGATATACGGAAAGTCCGGCGTCGCGAACATCCACATCATTGCCGACATGCAGATTGCCTACAGGCGTTTGAATATCCACATTCTTGCTTTCGCCATTGGCGGACTTTTCCTCATGGATGTCGCACGCCGGCAAAATCATCAAAGCTGCGGTGAAAACAAATATGCAAAGCAAATTAATTGTGCGCATGAGAAATATCTCCTGAAGAATTTTGGGTTGGTCGTTCCATGCCCGCCCCGCGAGCTGCGATATTTGGAATTGTGACCGGCAAATGGCCGCGAATCGGAATTTCTCCGAACAAAGCTTTGACTGCGCTGATCTCAGAAACTGATGTGTTGGAAAAAGCACAAAGATAATTCTGCACGGCGGGCACATCCTGCGCGATGTAAGGCGAGCCCATGGCGAGGACCACGGTTTTTTCGAGGCCGTGATAAAGAATGCGATGCAAGAGATCGCCGCTGTCTTCTGACAACTGGATGGCGCTCGGATCAATCTGTGGATTCGCCGGGCGCATGTTATCGGGTATGTTGTCCGGCATTTTGCCCGGCGTGGGCACAGCATAGACCGTGGCGATCACGGTCTGAGCCTCATCCACGGCTTTGAGCACGTCCGGAGCAACTGCATTGGCGATGCGCGGGTCCACGTAGATCACATTAGCATCCGGTTCACGAGACTTAATTTGGCGCTCCAGCATACGCCCGGCATCGGTGCGGATATCGTCGGACATAATCACCACGACCAGCCGATTGCGCACCGGCTCCACATTTTGATACGGAAGCGCTGTCTTGGATGTTCCGTTAGACTTGAGCGGCAATACTTTGCCATTGTCCCGAACCAGGGTGATGGCTTTATCCGCCACTTGCTGACCGACCGCGATATTCTCCGGCTTGCCCACCAGAGTCGAAATGGCACCAATATCCACCGTGCGGCTCTTCTCCAGACCAAGAGCGGCCTTTGCTTCCAACAACTTAAGTACGGACTCATTCAATCGCGCCATCGGGATTTCTCCCGACCGAACCGCTGCCAGCATGGCGCGGTAAGAGGCTTCCAAGTCGGCGGGAATGAGCAACAAATCATTTCCCGCTTTAAACGCATCCACCGCCTCGCGGCCGATGTTGCCGGCATAAAGGCGGGTAAGTCCGGCCATGTCGAGCGCATCGGTAACGATAATGCCTTTGAATTTCAGTTGATCTTTGAGCAATCCGGTAACAATGCTGGGCGAAGTCGTGCCCACACGGTTGGGATCGGAGTCCAGAGCCGGCACCGTCACGTGGGCGACCATCACCGAATCCGTTCCGGCAGCGATGGCTTGTTCAAAAGGCGGCAATTCGACAGAATCGAGCCGGGCCCTGTCGGCTGTGACTTGCGACAGGCTAAGATGCGAATCGGTTGCCGTGTCGCCGTGTCCGGGAAAGTGTTTGGCCGTGGTCATCATGCCGCCCGCGTGCGCTCCGCGAATGTATGCCGCAACCATTTCACCGACTTGCTTCGGGTCTTCCCCGAACGACCGCGTATTAATAATGGGGTTTGCCGGATTGGAGTTCACATCCGCATCTGGAAAGAAGTTCCAATGAATTCCAATGGCTCGGGCTTCTTCGGCTGTGATGCGCCCGAAAGCTTCCGCAAGGTTGGCATCACCCGCTGCGCCGAAGGCCATCGCATGCGGAAATTCGCTGGCGCCGACAATCCGCATGGTCACTCCGCGCTCAAAATCCGCCGCCATGAGCAGTGGCAGCGGCGAATCCTTTTGTAGGCGATTTAATAATTCAGCCGCCTCGTAAGGCTGGCTGCGATAAAGAAACGGCGGTTCCCAGCGCACCGTCATGGCGAATCCGCCGACGTGATACTTGCGCATATCATCGCGCAGTTGGATGTAATCAGGATTCTCCACATTCAAAAACCCCGCGCGGCACCAGATCATGAAAACTTGGCCGACTTTCTCTTCCGGGGTCATCTTGCGGAGCGTGCGCTCCGCCCACTTCTTGCCGTATGCATCGAGATGGATGGGAGCAGAAGACATGGGTTTGCGATCTGCGCCATCGGCAAGCGCAGTAAAAACAAGCACGGGAATGAGCGCGCGCATCAAGAACATACGGGAAAACGATAGCAGAGCGCAGCGATTACGTGGATTGACGAATCATAGCCAGCGCATTTTTCTGGATTTCCGCCTCATCTCCAAATCCCGCCAGCCAGTGCACATCCGGCTCGCGCCGGAACCACGTCATCTGCCGCTTGGCATAATTACGATGCGCCTGCTGCGCGGCTTGGATCGCCGATGCAAGGTCACTTTCTCCGCGAAGCAACTGCGTTGCTTGCCGATAGCCGAGCGATTGCAATGGAGTGGCCCGGTCGCCATATTTTCCATGAAGTTGTCGCGTTTCTTCGACCAATCCTTCGTCAAACATCTTTTGCGCCCGGCGATTGATGCGTTCATAGAGCAACGCGCGCTCTGGATTCAATCCAATACGAACAATGCGAAACCCTTCTAGCGGTTCGCGGCCTTCCTTCCACATCTCGGTCATCGGCCTGCGCGCCGCCAGAGAAACTTCGATGGCGCGAATTAGTTTTGGCGCGTCATTCGCGTGAATTTTCTCAGCCGCCGCGCGATCCAGTTTTTGCAATATGCGGTGCAAATAAGCAGATCCTTTTGCGGCAGCTTGTTCCCGCAATCTCTCTCGCAATTCTTCCGAGCGCTGCGGTCCCGCAAACAATCCATCGAGCAATGCCCGCAAATATAAGCCTGTCCCGCCGACCACAATCGGCAACCGCCCTCGCGCCGCAATCTCCCGTAGAACTTCCCGTGCCCGCCGCGCATATTCTCCAGCCGTCATCGAACCGGTCGCATCCACGCAATCAAAAAGATGATGTGGCGCTTGAGATCGCTCTTCCGCGCTCGGCTTGGCGGTCCCAATTTCAAATTCCCGGTACATCGCCACCGAATCGCAGTTGACGATTTCTCCGGAAAACTCTTTGGCCAGCTTCAAAGAGAGCGCAGTCTTCCCGCTTGCCGTCGGGCCGAGAATCACCACCAGCAAAGGATTTACGGAATCGCTCAGCGGGCGCTCCAGGCAAGGTTGTGCCAGTAGCGCACGAGCGTGATGATGAGAATCAACAACCCGATGATGAGAACTCCCGCCGCTTCACGATGGCGAACGCGTTGCGCCGGAGTGCGATTCTCTTCCCCGGATTTTGAACGCAACGTGAACACGACCAAATTGTAACGCCGCGCCAGCGCAATGCTAAACTTACGCTTCCCTACTCTGCGCTATG
>JAJPHW010000123.1 GCA_021325035.1 Terriglobia bacterium | reverse complement strand
TGCTCGAGCAGCTTTTCCATCTCTTTCTTGAATTCGCCTTTGCGCCCGCGGACAATCGGCGCCAGAACCATCACCCGGTCTTCCGGCGTCAATGCCATCACTCGCTGGACAATCTGGTCGGCAGTTTGCCGGCTGATGGCCCGCCCGCACTTCGGGCAATGAGGAATCCCCACAGACGAAAACAGCAGCCGCAAATAGTCGTAGATCTCTGTGATTGTCCCCACGGTCGAACGCGGGCTGCGGCTGGTAGTCTTCTGTTCGATGGATATGGCAGGACTTAGCCCGTCAATCGCATCCACGTCCGGGCGTTCCATCTGGTCAAGAAACTGCCTCGCATACGCCGACAGCGTCTCCACATACCGCCGCTGCCCCTCGGCATAAATCGTATCGAAGGCCAAAGAAGACTTTCCCGACCCGCTCAATCCGGTAATCACCGTGAGCGTATTGCGGGGAATTTCCACGTCAATGTTTTTCAGATTGTGTTGACGCGCCCCGCGCACCGAGATCTTGTGAATGGCCATTTGGAATCAGGTCTATTGCACTTCCGTAATTGGACGAGTGCACAGAAATGTTTGAAAGTGGGAGAACGCAGCTGTACTTACGTATCTTAGTGGTCAACAGTCGCCGCGGTCAATTACAGGTAGATTAGACGCGGGTGTGGGCAACCTGGATTCGGGAGTTGCACCTAAGTGGCTGCGGTTTAAGGGATGAAAGGTCATTGGAGTGAGTAGCTTACTGATTGCTGCCGTAATTTCCGCCACCGCCGTATCCAGCGTCGCCTTTGGAATATTCACCGCGCACTGCGCCATCATCGCCATACTTCACGCTTTTGGGCAGAAACAGGAACGCGTCCCCATCGCTCTGGTTCCCAGTCAGACTCACGCCAGCGGCGACTAGCCGCGTCATTCCGTATCGAATCAGTAGCTTAAATCGACAGTTTTAGGTTTGTTATGGAGCGGGCTGGACCTTCGCGCTTCATGGGCTTTTCTTCGTGAGGCCTCGTGTCCTTGGTGGTTCGATTCGGTACAAAAATTCGCACTATGCGAATATTTCTTGACAACTTCGCGTTTTGCGAAGTATATTGAGTGTCGACGTGCATGTCATCAGCAAGGGCGCCTGGAGGGATGCAGTCGTCAGAGATCACACGTTGGAATCCGCGCTGAACGCCTGGTACAAAGTGGCAAAAGACGCGAATTGGAGAAACCTGGCGGACGTTAAGAAAGTGTACAGTCACGCGGATTTCGTCGATCCGTACACAGTCTTTAACATCCGCGGCGGTAATTACCGGTTGATAGTGAAAATTGAATACCGCTGGCAGATGATTTTCGTGAAGTCCGTTTTGACACACCAGGAATACGACAAGGGGAGCTGGAAAAAATGACCGCGTCGGCGACCGCAGGGTATGTAAGGCTTCTTTCGGAAGCAAAACCCGAAATCATTCAAAACGACGAACAAAATCAGGCCTACATTGCCCGGCTCGAAGTTCTGACCGGCAAAAAAGAGGTCAGCGCAGCCGAGGCAAAACTAATTGGCCTGCTCACGCTTTTGGTCGAAGAATATGAAGATCGGGCATATCCAATCCCTAACGCGGGTCCTCTCGAGGTGGTTCGGCATCTCATGGAAGAGAACAAGCTTCGTCAAAAGGATTTGACCGATGTTTTCGCGACCGAGAGCATCGTGTCCGATGTTCTTAGCGGCAAGCGCGAATTAACCAAGGAACATATTCGCCGTCTCAGCGCTAGGTTTCGCGTCTCTCCCGCTATTTTCTTCTGATTGGGTTGTAGATACTACCATCCTTGCTCTAACCGCCTCGTTCCGCGTATGATTCTGCGTTCATGCCTCCACGCACCCCACCCCGTACGCCTGCGCCCAAGTCGTCTGCCAGTTCGCCTGCGAGTTCACCTACGAGTTCCATAAAAGAAAAATCGCAACTGATGTCCGGCTCCGAAATTGAGCGGACGGTAGTGCGGTTGGCCCACGAAATCATTGAAAAGAACAACGGTGCCGAGAATTTGGGCATTGACGGCATCCGCCGCCGCGGAGTTCCCTTGGCACATCGCTTGGCGGAATTGATCGAGCGCATTGAAAAGACCCCGGTGCCCGTCGGAACTCTCGATATCACATTGTATCGAGACGACTTATCCACGGTTGGCTCCAAGCCGGTCGTCCAAAAAGGCGCCATCGGATTTCCTGTCGCCGGCAAAAACATCATCCTCGTGGATGATGTTCTCTACACCGGCCGCACCGTGCGCGCTGCCCTCGACGCTCTTTTCGATCAGGGCCGTCCCAGCCGGGTGCAACTCTGTGTTTTAATTGACCGCGGCCATCGTGAGCTTCCCATCGAAGCGGCGTTCGTGGGACGAAAAGTGCAAACCACGGACGAGGAAATCATTGAAGTCAAGTTGAATGAAGTGGATGACGCGGAAAAAGTGCTTCTGGTGGAAAAACAAGATTAGGCCAGCCCTATTCGGTTGTAGAAATCAATCATAGCGATGACAAAACCTGCTCGCGGCTCACTTCTCGGCATCGAAAACCTGACTCCGGCGGAGATCAGCGCGTATCTGCAACTCGCGCGGAAGATGAACCCGCAGAAGCCGAAGCCTTTATTGAAGGGCAAGCGGGTTTTTCTGCTTTTCTACGAAGCCTCGACGCGCACGCGCAGTTCATTCGAAGTCGCCGCCAAGTCCATGGGCGCGATGACCACGCTCGTGCTTTCGAGCGGGTCTTCCATCGAAAAAGGCGAATCGTTACTCGATACGGGCTACACTTTGCGAGCCGTAGGCGCGGACGTCATCGTCATTCGCCATCCCGAAGCGGGCGCGCCTCTGCTGATGGCGCAACATCTCGATATCCCCGTCATCAACGCCGGAGACGGCATGCACGAGCATCCTACGCAGGCCTTGCTCGATGCATATACCATTCTGAAACACAAGAAGACGATCAAGGGTTTGAAGATCGCCATTGTCGGCGACATTTACCACAGCCGCGTGGCGCGCTCGGCGGTCTATCTGCTGACCAAATTCGGCGCGCATATCACTCTTTGCGGGCCGCCGGAATTCCTGCCAGATCTGGCAACCACGCTGGCGCCCGGTTTGCAGATTACTCGTTCCGTCGAAGAAGCCGTGCATGGCGTGGATGTGATTTACGTACTGCGCGTGCAGAAAGAACGCCTGGGCGGACAAGCTCTCAGTGTGAACGACTACATCGCGCGTTACCAGATGAACGCGGCGCGAGTCCGCCTGGCGAAGAAAGACGCCATCGTCATGCATCCCGGGCCGGTCATTCGCGGGATGGAATTTACCTGGGACGTGGCCGATTGCCCGCAATCCGTGATCGTGGAAGAAGTTCGCAACGGTGTTCCCGTGCGCATGGGCATCCTGGCGAAGGCTTTAGGAAAGGCAAAATGAAATTCACCACAGAGACACAGAGTCACAGAGAAAACCTCAAAAAAGAAAAGGCTTGGATTTTGATTTCTCTGCGCCTCTGTGACTCTGTGGTGAATGTTTTCGGGAGAATGGCGTGAGCCAAACCAAGCCAAATCGAAGCCTGCTGATTAAAGGCGGCCATGTCATAGACCCGGCGTCCAGACTTGATGCGCCCATGGATCTACTGCTCCGCGACGGGCGAGTCGCAGAGATTGCGGCCCCGAATACTATCCGCACACCGGCCGACGAAAAATTCGATGCGAAGGGCCTAATCGTTACTCCGGGGTTCATCGATATTCACGTCCACCTCCGCGAGCCGGGACAGGCTTACAAAGAAACCATTGCCACCGGAACCGCCGCGGCCGCAGCGGGAGGGTTCACTTCCGTTTGCTGTATGCCCAACACGCAGCCCGTGATTGATTCCGCCGATTGGGTCGCGTGGTTGCAATCGCCGGAGCGGGGAGCGGTGGTCAACGTATTTCCCATCGCCGCCGCGACCAAGGCCAGCAAAGGCGCAGCACTGACCGATTTTCGTTCCCTGCAACGCGCCGGAGCCGTGGCCGTCACAGACGATGGCAAGCCGATTTTGAGCGATGACATCATGCGCGATACCTTGCGCATCGCCTCAGAACTGAATTTGCCCGTGATTCAACACGCCGAAGATACGCGCCAGACCGAAGGCGCGTCCATGAACGAAGGCCCGACTTCGTTTCGCATGGGGTTGCGCGGCATGAAAGACTCCGCTGAATCGAGCATCGTCGAGCGCGACGTCCAATTGGCCCAGCAATTTGCCGGAGCGCGCCTGCATGTCGCCCATCTTTCTACCGCCGATGCGCTCAAAGCTGTGCGCCGCGGCAAGCGCAACAAGCTCCGCGTGACCTGTGAAGTCACGCCGCACCACTTTACTTTGCTCGATTCAGACATTCAGAACTACGACGGCAATTACAAAATGAATCCGCCACTGCGTTCGTCGTCGGATCGCGAGGCCATCATCGCCGCCTTGGCCGACGGCACCATTGACGCCATCGCTACCGACCACGCTCCCCATGCGAAGCATGAAAAGACGATTGAGTTTGCCCGCGCGGCCTTTGGCATCACGGGACTGGAAACCGCGCTGGGCCTGGCCATCACGCATCTCCATCGCGAACATAAAATTCCGCTGGCGCGGATTGTAGAGTTGTTCACCGCCGGCCCCGCGCGTGTAGTTGACTTGCGTGGACGCGGCACCCTGGCTCGCGGCGCGCACGCCGATGTCACGATCTTCGATCCCAAGAAGCGTTGGACGTTCGATGTAAACAAAACGAAATCAAAGTCCGCGAACTCTCCATTCGACGGGGCGGCGCTTACCGGTAAAGTTGTGGCGACGATTGTGAGTGGGCGGTTTGTGCACCGGGCAAGCTAAACGGCGGGTGGCCCATCCTCTGATCTCGCTGGCATCGCCAACACAGTGGGTGCCCCATCCTTCGCGCACTTTGCGAAGGGTGGGAATCGATGAGGCTTGCTGCGAAGGGCGTCCACGCTGCAGGCGCTCGAAACGAAATCTCAGTCCACCTTCGTTCACCCGCACAGGGCCAACTTCGTCCAGTCGATGGAAACGAAAACTGCTCCAGCTCCACAGCTCGGGAGAACCGGCCAGTCCCCGCTCGGCCGGATTGCCGTGCGGTTGCGCACCCCAGCAGAACCGAAGAACGGTAGCCGTCGGTAACACGAGTTGGTGATAAATTGCAGATGACGAGCGCCCTAATGCGATGCGAACCGGCACGCATGACAAGCCACATATCGGCAGCATCGTCCCCCCTTCGACTCCGCTCAGGGCAGGCACTTGCACAAAACGCAAGGACGGGGCACCCACAGTTTCATAAAGGGAAGGAGAAAACCAAGTGCGTAAGGTCGGGCCACCCGTCCAGTCAAAGCTACGCTTCCCAAGGTTCTCGCACGCGGCTCAAAATAAGCTCAACTACGTGCATAGGCGTGGGTAATCTGTCTGTGATCGATAAACATTCCAGACAATAATTCTGTGCAAAAATACGTTTTTAAGTAATTGAAAATAAAATATTTAGCTAGGTATTAAACTAGTTGACGCACATGTAGTAATTGTCGCTGTGAACTTGTCTTCAAGGCTACTATCAGTGCTTAGGAACTATGCAGGTTATCTGCTCGACGGTTGTAGACGGCGGAGTATTTCCCGTCTCTGGCCGGATAAGCGGATATACCAAGTTGAAATCTTGATTGTTATATTTTGCGCAGTTTGGGTGCATGAATTCTCGTTTTGTCGGGTCTGGGACTGTGTAATCGAAAAATCCGCAGAAAGTTTGCCAATGCGGTGTACCAAACATGTCTTGGTATTCGGCGCGTCCAAAAGAGACCACATAAACTTTCCCGGCGCGGAAATCGTCTACACTTACGGTTTTTTGATCGAGGAATTTACCGTCTTTGTCAATCAGGTTGGCCTTCGCAAAGCTGAAGCCGCTGTATGGGCTGAGCACGCCAGCCAAGACAGAATCATGATAGATAGTTCCATTAGAAAGATTCGGCTCGGTTCCGTGAGGGAGGAGTTGGACGGTATATTTAATCCGAACATGACTTATGGAAGATTTTCCAGCATTTCCATAAGTAAACATTGGATTGACACTTTGCCATTTAGCGGGATCGGGAGAATCCCCGATTGTGGCATTAGTAGCGAGATAACCGGACTCTCCTTGAATGACGGCGGATGCCTGAGCAATGGTTCCCGAAGCAACGCTATGAGAATCGCCCTCGCCCGTTTGATATTCGAGCAAGGTTTGACGGGCTATCTTGGCACTGATGCAGGCATCATAAGCGGCATCCTGCGCCGCATTGGTAGATGCAATCATTTGTTGAAGTTGGTTGTAGTATATCCAGAGAGCAGCGAGTCCTATAACGGCCAGACCGATTTGCAGCCAAAACGAGGCGTGCGTGATCCAGTGAACCTCTCTCGCGAGATTAGCGGTGTCATTTTTTCCCTTATCGGGTTGCTCTGTGCCGTTTTCGGTCATTACATTCTCCTCTGGAAGTTCGACGCTTGGATTTTAGTCAGGCGTATTGCTCTGGGTATTCCTCTTTGGGGATTGGCCGTCATTTTTCTCTGGCATGGCCTCACTCTTCTTTTAGCCCAGTAAGGGTGCGAATCTTTATGAAACAAGTCGAATATGTCGAAGGACACGAAGCCCTTGAAAACTTCGAGAGGCTTGCAATAACAGTCCTGCAAACCCCGAAAGATGGGGGAAGGAAAACCGCCGAGAAGTCTAGCAAAAAAGCTAGAAAACGCAAGCCGAAACTTTCCGACAAGGACTAGAACGGGGTTTCCATTTCCCGGCGGGCGGGTGGCCCATTCAAGCCATTTTTTGGCTTGGAGTGGGAGACGATAAGGCGGACTTCCGCGAAATGGGGGCGGTTGGCGGCGTGATACTTCGCTCTCGCAGCCAAAGGTGATTCCGGTTCTATATTGTCGAACGGCTCGTCGCAGAATCCATTGGTTCCCACCCGTCCTGCCAAAGCTACGCTTCCCAGGGTTCTCGCACGCGGGTCAAAATAAGCTCAACTACGTGCATAGGCGTGGGTGATCTGTCTGTGATCGATAAACATTCCAGACAATAATTCTGTGCAAAAATATGCTTGCAAGTAATTGAAAATAATATATTTAGAGATGGTCATTAAAACGATTGAATTGGCTCGCAGAACGCGCTGAAGCGGAGTGGCACTCCGGGCTGTGTTCGGTAGTTTTCGAGGCTCTACGGCCCTAGGAATCGCAATGCGAGCCAGCTCATGAAAGCCTCAGCCCGCCCATTCTTCCCCTGTCCTTCCGACCGCCGATCCCGTTCTGTCCGTTCCCCTCGTACTACAACGGCGTGTAGGTCACAACAATGTCAGTGACGTCAAAGGGCACTTTCCCAGATTCCAGCGCCTGGTAGAACGCAACCGCAGCGAACGAGGTTGGAAATTCGGGAGGAGTGTAGTTGGCCACACTCCCTGCAACGCCGATCTGGGCGGCGGCTGAGGTTCCCGTCACGGTAAGGGTAATCTGCACGGGAAAAGGTTGATCGTGCGGAAATACATTGCCCGTCGGTTGGAGACCGCCGTCATACACCTTACCGTCCGACTTGAAAACCAGGGTTAGGAACTCCGGGTTCGTATCATCGTCGGTCTCGCACCCAAGGAACGCTTCGGTGGCTTTGGAGCTCACGAACATCGTCGCGGAGAGATTGTAGACGCCGGGGCCGGTGGGAGCTTCGATGAATTCTCCAAAGAACTCTGCTCCATCCGTTCCCCACGGGCCGACCTGCAACCAATTGCCGCTGCTGCCGGAGGGCGGCGGAATGATTATGTTCGGCCCGTTGAATTTCGCTGTGCCCACGGCCTGATTCACCGAGGGTGGCTGACCCGCCGTTGTGTCCTCGAAGTTCGATTCAAACAGAATGGTCGGCGCTTTCAGGAAAACAATTCGGCCTCGCAAGGTGATGTTGTAGTTGAGGCTCAAAATCCAGGCATCCGTGTCGCGAACGCCCACATCGGCATTGACCCCGGTGAAGATGTTTCCGACCGGAGCGTCGTCCAAGGCATTGATGCCGGTGGCAAAATGATTGGGCCGCCACACATTCACCGCATAACCAGCATTGATCGATTGATCCTGATCAAAGATTGCACTGAGTGATACGTAGGGCGCCCATTCGTCCAGGGCGAAGGCAATTGTGTAGTTTGGGTCTGCCGGCTTAGGAATTGCATATTGGCCGATGGCCCAGTTTAAAGGGCCGGAATTGTTGGCACCCGCCATGTCAGGAAGGAAAGACAGATTGGTGTTCAGCCACTGGGATGCACTGTTTCCTTCGAGATTGGCCGCCACAACTCCCGTCAACACCAGAAGCCACTTCTGGTCGTGGATACTTGCAGGCGGTTGTTCGCCTACGGCAAGAGCTGCGGGAGTGATGAGCCAGTTCTGGCCTGCAAAATTCGTGAGATTCATTTCGGGTCTCCGTAACTGTTGAATAGTGAAGAAAATCCGGCAAACGTTTCAGCGGAGACCGGAGTTGCTCTGGAATTTTCGCTCTGGCGTGGTTACCCTCCTGTTACTTGCGTGAATACCACTGCACTATTTTCAGGGCAGTTTTTCATCATGAATTAACATTGCCTCGCTAGACTTGAGTTATGGATCCGGCCGTCTATGACACGCTGATCCTTTCTGACGTGCATCTGGGCGCGGAAACCAGCCGTGCCCGCGAAGCCACGCGGGTCCTCAAGGAAAAGCGCTTCAG
>JAJPHW010000119.1 GCA_021325035.1 Terriglobia bacterium | reverse complement strand
GATTTGCAAATCATCATTCGCCGCATTGAGCTTGAGTTCAAACAGGATGACTTCGATCGGGCGCACAAAGTCCCATTCATCAACGCGAGTGGAGAAGTATTTTCGGGCGTGCGCATTCTACTGGATGAACAAACACCGGCTGAGCGCCGTCCCGCGGCTGTGGCCCGCATTCGCGCGTATGCGGGATTAGATCCAAATTACAAGTCGCTCGTCGAAATCGCCAAGCAGCGCATACAAGAACAAATGGCAAAGCCAGGCGTCGTTTTTCCAGCAAAAACGGAACTTGAAACTGAAATGGGGCGGAATTCTAACTATCTCGATGGAATCGAAGCGCTGCTCAAACAGTACAAGCTAACTGGATGGGGAGAACCATTCGGCGTGCTCAAGCAGGAGCTCACGAGCTACGACGCGTGGGTTAAAGAGGCAGTATTGCCTAAAGCGCGAACCGATTTTCGTCTGCTTCCTGAGGAATATGCTTTGGCGCTGCAAAGCTACGGTATCGATATTCCTCCCGATCAAGTCGCTACCATGGCGCACCAGGCGTTCAACGATATTCAAGCGGAGATGAAACCTATCGCCGCCCAGATTGCGAAGGAAAAACATTTGCCGTCGAGCGACTATCGCGACGTCATCCACGAACTCAAAAAGCAGCAACTCGTCGGAGATGCGATTCTTCCCTTTTACGAAGAACGCCTAAAACAAATCGAAAAGATCATTCAGGAGAAGCAAATCGTCACGCTGCCAGACCGCCCAGCGCAGATTCGGATTGCTACCGCCGCCGAAACAGCGCAACAACCAGCTCCGCACATGCAGCCGCCACCATTCCTGCACAACACAGGGCAAAAAGGCGTTTTTGTGCTTCCATTGAATATCCCCCCAGCGGCCGGTGCAAAGGCTGATGTCTATGACGACTTCACCTTCGATGCGGCTGCGTGGACGCTGACAGCGCATGAAGCTCGCCCCGGGCACGAGTTGCAATTCGATTCCATGCTCGAACACGGAGTTTCGCTGGCGCGCGTTCGCTATGCCTTCAACAGCACCAACGTCGAAGGTTGGGGATTGTATTCGGAATATCTCATCAAACCTTACATGCCGCTGGAGGGTCAGTTGGTCTCACTTGACTATCGGCTCTTGCGCGCCGCGCGGGCCTTTCTTGATCCTGAACTGCAAGCGGGAAAAATCAAGCCGGAAGATGCTTACCGCGTACTCGAGCAGGATGTCGTGTGCTCACATGCCATGGCTGAACAAGAAGTCGAGCGGTATACATATCGCGCACCAGGCCAAGCCAACAGCTACTTTTATGGATATACAAAGTTGATAGCCCTACGAAAAGATACCGAGTCCACGTTAGGCAGCAAATTTGACCAGAAGACGTTTCATGACTTTATTCTGGCACAGGGATTGTTGCCACCAGATTTAATGCGCGATGCGGTGATGACGGGCTTCGTTCCGCAACAGCATTGAGAATATGACTGATGCAATTAAGAACGCTCCGGCTGATCCGCGTGTGCACATTGGGCATGTGCATTTGAAAGTTGCCGATCTGGAGAGGTCGTTACAGTTCTATTCCGGCGTGCTCGGTTTGGAAATTATGCAGCGCATGGGCAACAGCGCCGCATTTCTTTCTGCTGGCGGCTACCATCACCACATTGCCATTAATACCTGGGAAAGCCTCGGGGGCTCGCCGCCTCCGCCGGGAACAACAGGCCTTTATCACACGGCCATCGTCTATCCCACGCGTGCGGCGTTAGCCGATGCTCTCCATCGCATATTAAAAGCTGGTATCCCACTCGAGGGCGCTGCCGATCACGGTGTTAGCGAATCAATTTACCTGCGCGATCCTGACAACAACGGCGTAGAGCTTTACCGCGACAAACCGCGCGAAGTCTGGCCACACGACAAAGAAGGCAAACTCGCCATGTACTCACGCCATCTCGACTTAAAAGGCCTGTTGAGCGAAGTGAACATCGAAGTCGGAGCGGGCCCCAAAGATCTTTAACCGGAATAACCGGCAAAAACACCCCCAATTTCCCGCAATAACCTCCGCATAACTTTTTGCATGTCTCAGACAATGCCATGACATGCACTGTTCCGCCCGCCGTTAATCTCCAAATTGTCAGCGAATTGTGGCGTTAGACGAGTTGCAAACAAGTCCCGCCAATTTCAAACGATTCGCAATTATCGGAGACCCGATCATGAAACGAATTGCGTTAGTACTACTCGGGATTCTCGCGGTGTCGGGTCCGTCGGCATTGTTCGCCCAGCAGAATGGCTACATGCAGACCAACCTGACGGCTAATACCGCGGGCGTTGCCAACCATACCGACTCTCAGCTCTCGAACCCGTGGGGAATTTCTTTTGTCCCTGGTCAGCCTTTCTGGGTCGCCAACAATAATGGCGGCACTTCCACGCTTTACGACGCGCAAGGCAATAAGCAAACACTGGTTGTTGGAATTCCCAGCGCTTCGACGAACCCCTGCAACCCCGGCTGCCCAACTGGGACCGTGGCCAACAGCACTGCAGGCTACTTCAATAACGGGACATTCCTTTTTGATACCGAGGATGGCATCATTGCCAACTGGACCGGTGCGACCAATGCGGTCGTCGCCGTGGATAATTCCGCCAACGGCGCAGTCTACAAAGGGCTTGCGCTGCTGAATAACAGCACCTTGCTTGCGGCCAACTTCAACAGCGGCAAGATTGACGTCTTCGACCACAACTTCGCGCCGACGACTCTGAGTGGTACCTTCACCGATCCAAACCTGCCAGCAGGATTTGCTCCTCATGGTATCCACATCATCGGCAACCAGATTTACGTTGCTTACGGCTTGCAGGACGCTGCCAAGCACGATCCAGTCATCGGCGCTGGCAATGGTCAGGTGGATATTTTCGATCTGAATGGCAATTTCGTCAGCACATTTGCGTCCGGCGGAACACTCAACGCTCCATGGGGTGTTGTCCAAGCCTCTGCGTCATTCGGCCAGTTCTCGAATGACATCCTTGTCGGCAACTTCGGTGATGGCACCATCAACGCATTTGATACGACGGGAAAGTTCCTGGGTCAATTCACGGACTCCGGAGGCAACGTGATTGTAAATGCGGGGCTGTGGGACATGGTTTTCGGCGCGGGTGGCACCGGGGACCCGAATACACTTTATTTCACAGCGGGCGGAAGCAGCCAGACCAGTGGATTATTCGGGACGCTAACGCCGGCTTCGTCCGCAACCAATGCTAACTTCACCTTGGCGCTCTCCTCGCAGAGTGCCACGGTTGCGGCCGGCGGTTCTGCGAATATTACCGTGAACGTGGCGGGCACTGGCGGATTCAACGGCCAAGTCGCGCTTTCATGCTCTGCGGTTGGTGGATTGACCTGCAAATTTTCGCCTAGCACCATCAGTCCGGGCTCGAGTACTGCCAGCGCAACGCTCACCGTGGCAGCAGCTTCAGCTCCCCCTCAAGGCGGCTACATCTCTCTCGGCGCTGGGTTGCTTCCGCTTTCCAGCCTCGGACTCTTTGGTCTTACCTTAACCTCACGCCGGAAAAAACCCGTCTCGCGTATGCGCAAATATGCCAAGTCGATTGGAACCCTGAGCTTGCTCTTGGTTGCTCTCATTTTCACGGTTGCTTGCGGAGGAAGCAGCAGCTCGGGGCACGGCACGGCGACCTCCAGCCAAGTCACGCTCATGGTAACGGGCACGTCTGGCTCCATCAGCCATACCACGCCTGTGACCGTCACAATCAACTAATAGTGAATTTTCCTGGGGATCCCGCTCATTGCGCAAGCATGGGCGGGATTTTTATTTTCGAGAAGAGCCGCGAAATATAGCCGAGAAGAACGGCTGGCCCCACGCGCCAATCGCAAGCAGCGAACCGAAAAGGATGATGGCATCGAAACTGGAGCGCCCCTCTTTCACAAAATAAACATCTTTTAAATTCAGCCATAGGGCGAATTCGTCCAGCGTTAGTGCCGCGCCAATTCCATAAAGCAGCGACATTAGGGTGCTGGCAAAAATCGAGGAAGAATCGCTGCCGTTGCCAACTTCGCAGAGCCAGCCATAGCCCACGCCCAGCAAAATGAAAATGCCAAATACGAGATGATGAATGTGCGTGCCTTTCACGATGACGTAGTGAAACGGCGGAATATCGTGGGTGATGCAATAGACCATGCCGCGCACAATGGCGAAAGTCAGAAAGAAACTTACGGACGCCAGGAATAATCGCCGCCGCGGACGATCTGCGATTTGATCGCGGATCATTTTGCCCAGTGGCGTGCGATGCAGAGCCAGCAGCATGACTGCCAGCATCACCATGAGAATGGCAAGAAGTATCCAGTGCATTTCGAACACTAGACCTGAAAGCGGACACCTACGTCAAGCGGTAGGTTCAGAATGTACATTCGTCGGCGGATCGCCCGTAAATGGATGGTACCTTCGCTTCGTTCAAGCGAAGGTACCCGGTAAGTTGTCCGTATTGCCACATTATTTTTTCCGCGCGCGATGAATTTGGGTTATGCTTCCGACTTACGCCGCAGCCCAGCGGCGGAGTCAATAGAGGTCAGTCAAGGAGAAGCCCCTTATGCCCTTGCTGTCTTTTCTCGACCGCGATCGCACTATCGCGCACCCCGGCTTTAATCGCTGGCTCGTCCCTCCCGCAGCGCTCG
>JAJPHW010000142.1 GCA_021325035.1 Terriglobia bacterium | reverse complement strand
CGGCATCTTTGGCGCGAAACATTTTCTCGCATCCTGATCCAAATGGTGGTCATCGCGTTGTGCACACTGGTCATCGTGCGTTGGAGTCTCACCCGGCCCATCGCTCGTGCCGCACAATGGATGCGCGCGTTACGCGTCGGCCGCGCCACATCGCGAGCTGCGCTGCCCGAATGGGATTTTCTGCAACCCCTCACTTACGAAATGCGGACCATCGCGGAAAGCTTGCATCATGCCCGTTCAGCTGCGCAAACGGAAGCCCAATTACGCGACGCAGCTGAATCTCTTTGGACCTCGGAAAGGCTGGGCGTCCATATTCGCAGCAAGCTCGGCGAGAGTAGTCTGCTCGTGCTTTCTAATCGGGAGCCTTACATGCATGCGCGAAACGGCAAAGCGCTGGAGGTAATCGTCCCGGCTAGCGGATTAGTTACCGCGCTCGAGCCGATTCTGCGTGCTTGCAATGGCACTTGGATCGCCCACGGCAGCGCGGATGGTGACCGTGAAACCGTTGACCGACACGATCATGTGCGTGTTCCTCCGGATGACCCTCGATATACCTTGCGCCGCGTGTGGCTAACGAAAGAGGAGGAAGAAGGTTATTACTACGGCTTTGCGAACGAAGGTCTGTGGCCGCTATGTCATATCGCGCATACTCGTCCTCTCTTTCGGGTCTCCGACTGGGAGTACTACCAGGAAGTAAATCGCAAATTCGCCGATGCAGTGCTCGAAGAAATGGAAGGGATTGAACAGCCGGTTCTCTTAGCGCAGGATTACCACTTCGCGCTGGCGCCCCGCATGATCAAAGAAAGGCGGCCTGATGCTCGCGTCGCAATTTTCTGGCACATTCCCTGGCCCAATCCCGAGGCGTTTCGCATTTGTCCGTGGCAACGCGAATTGCTGGATGGTCTGCTCGGCGCGGACTTGATCGGCTTTCACGTGCAGGCACATTGCAATAATTTCATGCAAACGGTGGACCGCTCGTTGGAATCGCGGGTCGATTGGGAACGTTTTTCTGTAGAACGGCAGGGCCACATCGCCGCAGTCCGGCCGTTTCCAATTAGTGTGGACTTCAACGAATTCGCGGACACGAACCAACACTCTGACTCCTATACAGACAGAATTGCATTATTGAAGGAACATGGCGTAGAAGCCATTTTCTTGGGTGTTGGTGTGGATCGCCTCGACTACACCAAAGGGATTCTTGAGCGTTTTCTGGCCATTGAACGGCTTCTGGAGAAATATCCCGAATATCAAGGTAACTTCACGTTCGCTCAATTGGGCGCACCCAGCCGCACGCACATTAAGCGGTATCACGACTTTCTCGGCGAAGTTGAGTCCGAGGCCGAACGCATCAACTGGCGCTTTCAGAAGGGCCGCTGGAAACCGATCATCTTTCTTAAACAACAGCACAGCCATGCCGAAATTCAACGCTATTACCGCGCCGCGGATGTATGCATCGTCACTTCGTTGCACGACGGCATGAACCTCGTCGCGAAAGAATTCATTGCATCACGCGATGATGAGCAGGGCGCATTGATTCTCAGTTGCTTCACGGGCGCGGCACGCGAACTGCATGACGCGTTATTAGTAAATCCGTACGACATTGACCAAACGGCAGACGCCATACGCGCTGCCCTTGAGATGAGTCCAGAAGAAAAGAAACGGCGCATGCTGCGCTTACGGAAGAGCGTTCGGGAATACAACATTTATCGTTGGGCCGCGAATCTTGTCGGCGAACTGTGCGATATGCGCGTGGACGAAGACCGAGTCCATCACACGAGCGCGTCTGCGGCAGCCTGACGAGAAGACTCGCGAGAACGGAGGAAATCGATGGTCACAATGCAAGCCAACACGATCCTCGAAGATTTCATGGACAAACTCCGTGAAGCTGACAAGAGTTTTCTGCTCCTTGACTACGATGGCACGCTTGCACCGTTCAGGATTGATCGCGACCGAGCAATTCCCTATCCCGGTGTGCGCACGCTCCTGCAACAGATTATGCGAACCGGCAGGGCCCGCGTGGTCCTGATTTCCGGAAGACCCTGCGGTGAAGTCGCCAAACTTCTGAATCTACAGACCATGCCAGAAATTTGGGGCGCCCACGGCTGGCAGCGTCTATTGCCGGATGGCTCATGCACTCGCTATGTCATGGAAGATGACGATCGCGACGCACTTGCAGTCGCAGCCACGTGGATATCAGCGCTTGGTTATGTCCACCTTGCCGAACGGAAGCAGTCAGGAATGGCAATCCACTGGCGCGGCCTACCGGAAGAAGACATACGCGCTATAAAGGCAACTATGGAACGGGCCGCGTTGCCTTCTCAATGCGCTCAGCGGATGCTTTTACGCAACTTTAATGGAGGCATCGAGCTTCAGTTAAAAACACGGACAAAAGCTTCCGTAATAGACAGTCTTTTACGGGAAAGCGGTACGCAAACACCGGTGGCATACGTTGGCGATGATCAAACAGACGAGGATGCGTTTCGCGCTCTCGGAAGCCGGGGGCTTCGCATCCTGGTCGGGCAAGAACTCCGCAAAACGCAAGCTGACATCTTGTTGCGCCCACCGGAAGAGTTGCTCGACTTCCTGCTGCGCTGGTTACTGGCTTGTGGAGGCACGCAGTGAAACTCCACTCTTGCCGGCATGGCGCTGAATTAATCAAGCGAGGAGAGATTCGATGAAGGAATCCGGGAACTTTGGCCAACGCGAAGCAAAGAAGCCTTTCTATTTCAACACTTCTTCGCATCTACTGCGCATCGGCCAGGAGAAAGCTACGACTCTGTCTGAGCTGCTGCACGCCCTCCACACCTGCTCGTCCGATTCCATTTTTCAACATACCTTCCGGACTCTGCAGGAACATCATTTCATCCGGGAGGGGTTTTCCAACGATTTTGCCCATTGGGCCTTTTCCGCATGTAACGAACCGGGGCTGGCTGAACGACTGGCCGGTCTCGATGTACGCGAATACACCGATGTCGAGGACATTCGCCATAAGATTGAAGAAATAGTCGCCGGATACATTGAAGCCAACCCTGCGTCCCGTGAGCGCCGCTCCCGCGAGCCTTTTTATTTTTGCGCTTCAGAAGCTTTGGTTTTGCCAACCCCATTTGTCGCGCGCAGCATCCAGCAATTCGTTGAAGACCTCGCGCGCGTGAGCATTCATTCCATTCACCACCACTTCATCGAGGCACGACTACGGTTGAAACTCAGTTCCAACGATTTTTCTCAATGGCTGGAAGAGGAAGATTTGCCGGAAGCCTCGGCCCAGCTCAATCGGATTGACATTTATACGGCAACGCTTGAAGACGTACGCCGGCAAATCATTCTTGTCGTAAAACACGCGTTAGCCTGAGTTTCATAGGAAATATATATATGGATACAGCGAATATTTCGTCCTCTCCTATCGACATTGCCGGCCACTCCGGCTCCATGACCGGTCACGGCATCTCTTCACCCACGGGCATGAAGCGGCGGAAAACAGACATCCACATTGATGACACACCACCTCCGCCGCCTCCGCCCCCACGGCTCTTGGACTATGAGCCCATCATTGGGCAGGCGGTCCTCGACGAATTACGCTACTTGGCCGAAGCATTGCAGGGCAAGAGCGTCAAAATGGTTAACTCGACGGCCATGGGTGGCGGCGTCGCCGAGATGCTTAACAGTCTTGTTCCTCTAATCGTCGAACTGGGTGTCGTGACCCATTGGGATGTAATCACCGGAGGTAACGATTTTTTTGAAATCACGAAAGCTTTTCATAATGCCTTGCATGGGGGTGAATATCATCTCACCCGCAAAACGCAGGAAATTTTCCTCCAAAACAATGACCAGAACCGCAAACGAATCCAGTTTGATGAAGATGTAATCGTTATTCATGATCCTCAACCTGCGGCTCTGATAAGCGAACGTGATGCCCGTAACGCAAAATGGGTGTGGCGATGCCATATCGATCTATCGAATCCAAACGCCGAAGTCTGGTCATTTCTCAAACCAATGGTGGAGCGCTTTGATGCTGCGATTTTCTCATCGCAATCATTCGCACAAAGACTGTCTGTCCCGCAATATCTTTTTTATCCCTGCATCGACGCACTTTCGGAAAAGAACAAAGAACTCGATGAAAGCTATATTCAGCAGATCTGCGACGACTATGGCATCGACCGCTCACGACCAGTTGTTACCCAGATCTCTCGTTTTGACCGGCTAAAAGATCCTCTAGGCGTTGTAAAGGCCTATCAGATGGCAAAGAAATACGTAGATCTTCAGCTCGTGCTCGCAGGCGGCAGCGCGAGCGACGATCCTGAAGGCGCACAAGTGCTGGCAGAGGTTGAAGATGCGGCCGCCAATGATCCTGACATTATTATCTTGAACCTTCCGCCCTGGAGCGGACTGCAAATTAATGCCCTGCAACGCGCTTCGACGATTATCGTGCAAAAGTCTTTGCGTGAAGGCTTTGGACTTACGGTGACCGAAGCGTTATGGAAATCTAAGCCGACAATTGCTAGTGCGGTAGGCGGAATTCCCAACCAGGTGATTCATAAATTAACCGGAGCCTTGGTTCATTCGGTGGAAGGATGCGCTTATCAGATCCGATATCTCTTAACGCATCCCGATCACGCCCGCCAACTCGGAAAGAACGGTCATGAACATGTGAAAGAAAATTTCTTGATGACAACCAACGTGAAGCGCTGGCTACTCCTACTCAGATTCTTGCTGGGGGCAAAAGAAAAGTGAGGCTGATGAAATGATAAGAAAACTGACAACGGGAAAGTTTCGGCTTTATTCACGAAAGAAAGACCCTAAGACTGGAAAGCGACGCAATCTCGGTACGTTTAACACGAGAAAAGCCGCAGAAGCCCACGAACGGGCCGTGCAATATTTTAAAAAGCGTTAATTCCATGAGGTCTTCAGGCGAGACTTCATTTCTTGCGAGGCACCTTCGCCCCCTTCTTTCGCGCCTCGGACAAACCAATCGCAATCGCCTGCTCGCGGCTTGTAACTTTACCCCCCTTGCCTCCTTTGCCTGAACGAAGCGTGCCTTTCTTTTCGCGTCTTACCGCACTCGCAACACTATCGCTGGCGGCGGGGCCATATTTGCGATTTGCGGATTTCTTCTTACCTTTTTTTGTTGCTGACATAATCCTCCTTCATGCGTGCGCCTGCTGGGGACTCAGGCGCGTCCCATGAGCAAAACAATAAGAACTACAACCACGACGATACCCAGTCCGCCGCTCGGATAATATCCCCAGCCACGACTGTAGGGCCACGTCGGTAACGCGCCCAGGAGCATAAGAATCAGCAGCACTAACAAGATTGTGTACATAAGTCCTCCTTAAAATTGGCGTCTCGGCTTTTCAATTCATGCTCTTACTCGGTACTTCTATTTTTTACGTGTTCTTGCACGGTTCATGCCCGCAATCGCACCCAATTTCGGTTTCCTCGGATCCTGCTTCCCGACAAAATTGACTGCAATATTTCTCATCCGAAGACGGGATACACAAGCACGGAAGGTGCCCGCATTTCTTTGTTCGTTCATAAAGACTCCTCAATGCTAGGGCTCTGATGATCACAACCCGTTCGCGGTTGCCCAAGCGCACCACCGATCGCAAGCAACAGATGTGCTTCATTCGGAATCTGAGGGGTACCGTCTAAATTATTTGGGCGAGACAAAGAGTGACTCGAAACGGAGGAATTATGAACAAAGATCAAATTCAAGGCAAAGTTGAGCAGGCAACGGGAAAAATTAAACAAGGGGTTGGAGAAGCAGTCGGCAACCAGGATCTGGCGAATCGGGGCGTGGCCGACCAAACCAAGGGCGCGGTAAGAGAAACTTGGGGCAATGCAAAGGATGCAGCACAGCAGATACGTAAGTCGCACGAGGATGATGCCAACCAGAAAGCCGATGACACCCGACACAAAGTGAGCGATTCCGTAGAAAAGATAAAAGATCGCGTCAACGAAAAGATCGAAGACATCAAAGAGCGCCGTTCAGCGTGAATACGTTCTCAACCGATAAACAGAGGAGGGACCAATTTGAAAACTGCGACTTTAATCGGAATCATTTTGATCGTGCTGGGTGTCGCCGGCTTTGCCTTTGGCGGCGTCAGTTTTACGCATCAGAAGAAAGACGTTGATTTAGGCCCGCTCCAGGTATCTCACAAGGAAAAAGATACGATGCCGATTTCTCCTGTCTTAAGTACGCTTTCTTTGGTGGCCGGTATAGGATTGGTCGCTGTCGGAGCGAAAGGCAGGTAATCTGGGGCTTGGCAGTAATTAGGCAAGACCACAGAAATTTTCATTGTCAATGATTTCCATGCCGGATTCGTTTCAAGGGGGATGGTTTCAACATTCCTGACTCAACGGGTCGAACTGTCACTAGTCAGACCCTGCGAAATCGGAAGGATTCTAAAAAAGCCGCCCAAAATGGGCGGCTTTCGATTTGAAAAATATTAAGCCGCTGAAGAGCGGACTGATTCTTCCGATTTTTGATGGGCTTTTTTAGATTGCTCGTGTGCGTTGGTGGATTGCTCGTGGGCTTGTTGGGAATGCTGCCTTCCCGATTGATGGTCGCCTTTAGCATGATGTTCCGCCGCGGTTCGATGGGATTTTGCAGCATTCTCATGATGTTCAGCAGCTTTATTATGTTCGTCTCTTGGCATTTTGGTACTCCTTCTGAATTTTATGCCGCCCCAGGGCCACTAGGATGCGCTCGACGAGTTACGGTTGCCTGATTGCGGAACACAAGATGACAAAGATTCGGTAGATGCCAGGCTACCTTTTTGTCGAACTTGATCAGGACTTTTGTGTAGCCATCGATTCGGAGACCAGATTTTTCGTGCGCGTTCGGAGCGCCCCTCAAATCATTGGATGGGCTTATTCATCAATTCCATCGCATGATTTTCACTGAGGCATGACCTTGTGAAAAGCGAATGGCACGAAGTGGTGGTTACCTTCGGCTATTACTTACCATTACCTTCTCGCAATTGGCAACTGGACGTGTACCAACGTAAGCTTCTCTCATCGCGAACATATCCATGTCGCTCAGGAGAGAAAACGTGAAGTTAAATCTATTGTTGTTATTGATTGTGATGGGGCTGGTTAACTTTTCTGCGGCAAAGGAGTTGCCAGACGCTCCTAGCGCGATACCGGCAACAGGCGGCCTAATGATAGAGTCCGCGATCCCTGTCCCCAAAAACCGGGTTGAGCCGGTCAAAACAGTTGACGCTAAATTTCTCACTCTCGCAGTCATTTCGACGGGGAGCACTTTTGCGGATTCCTACACTACGCTGTTTGCCCGTGAAAACTGGCTGGCAGGAAAGACTGGCGTCTGCAACCAGGAAGTTGAGTCCGCTTACTTGTATGGCACTCACCCAACCGTGGGTCGAACCTATGCCGTGGCTGCGGCCAAATCTTCCGTTTCCATATTGGCTTCCTATTATCTGCGCAAGCACCACAGCAAGCTCTGGAGCCTTCCCATGGTTGTCAACTCCGCATTCAGCCTGCAGGGTGTGACTCAGAATATGATCGTTTGCAACTAGATCTCTCCGGGTCACATGATGGGCTGAAACCATGTGATCCCATGTTCCCTGGTACACACGCCGCTTCAGCCCTATGATCACTCTGCGTTCCGTTTCCAT
>JAJPHW010000038.1 GCA_021325035.1 Terriglobia bacterium | reverse complement strand
GCGACGACTGCCCTGAGTCCGGTAACGCCCAAAATCCGACGCTTCGATCAGTACCGGACCATTACCGTGCAGTGCTGGCCTACGCAGGGGCATTTGCCTTCGGAGGTGATCGCAGCGGCTATGCCAGCGTTGGAGGCATTCCAGAAGCGGCTTCCCGACGGGTTTATATTCCGCTTCGCAGGGGAGCAAAAAGAGCAGGTCAGCGGCTTTGCAGATCTCACTACGGTGCTGCTCATTTGCGTTAGCGCGATTTACCTGGCGCTCCTCGCACAGTTCAAGCATGCGTTCAAACCCCTCATCGTCTTTGCTGCCATTCCGAACGGCGTTGTCGGTGCAATCTTTTCACTCGCCCTTATGGGCCAGCCTTTTGGATTCATGGCATTCCTTGGGATCATCAGCCTCATCGGGGTAATTGTGAGCCACATCATTGTTCTGTTTGAATTTATCGAGGAGCGGCGAGAGGAAGGCGAGGAATTGGAGTTGGCGCTGATCGATGCCGGCATCCTGCGTTTGCGGCCGGTGATGATCACGGTTGCTGCCACAGTGATTGCGCTGTTTCCTTTGGCTGCACACGGCGGCCCGCTTTGGCAGCCTCTTTGCTATGCGCAGATCGGCGGCCTCACGATTGCGACCTTTGTGACGCTAGGTCTGGTTCCGGTTCTCTACTCCTTCGTCGTGCTGGATCTGAAGTTGATCCGCTGGGAACACGAGGAGCAGACGGATCCTGCTGCTTTAGTAAGGTCCCCAGAGACACTTACTTTATCGGGAATATCGGCGTGAACATCATGAATATCGGACAAGTCCTTCATTACGCAACATTGCTCTCGCTCCTGATGGGGGGCCTCGGCCTGGTTGTCGCGTTCCTGATCCACCGCGAGCAGGTGAAGACGCAAATCTTCCTGGCGCTGTCGGCCCAGTATGACGAACTGCTGAAGAACTCTTCGCCGGCATTCTGGCTGAGTGTGCCAGTTGGCAGGGAACTTCCTAAGCGGACAGACGATTTAAGCATCTCAATGTTGAGATTCTGCACACTGGTTTCATTAACCTATCTTCTATTTTGCGAAGGCCGCATTCCAAAACGAATGTGGGAGTTAATGCTCCGTTCCGCTGAGCGGAGGTTCCGCAGTCCCTTATTTGTGCGTGAGTGGGAGTATCTGAGGACTGAATTCGAGGCATTTCCGGAGTTCGTCTCTCTTGTGGCCTCAGTGCATCGTATGCCGACCCATATGGAAAGCCCTGGCGCTGTGCCCGTGCTACCCGCACAGAAAGATCTACACCAATTGCCATGCTGACATCCTCGGAGCTGAAGAAAATACCAATCTTTTCCTGCTTGAATGACGCCAACCTCATGTGGCTCTCGCAGCAGGCTGCCGATCTTCATTTGGAACCGGGTGAGTACCTCATTCACGAAGGGGAGCCCACTCCTTTTTTTGTAGTGATGGAAGGAACCGCGGAAGTGCTCAAAGATGTGATGGGCCGTCAAACTGAAGTCTCGGAGCATAAGCCGGGCGATTTCTTTGGCGAGTTGGCCATTCTCATGGCAACGGCAGCTCCTGCCTCTGTCCGCGCAAAGACGGCTTGCCACTTGGCACGGCTCGATCCGCAACAGCTTCAGGAATTGATCCGACGCTCGCCCGAGTGCAGCGCGCTGATCTTACAGACCCTTAACGAGCGGGTACAGATCGTGCAAAAGTACATGCTGAGTCTTCCCTCCAGCCGCGTACAGATACTCGGATCGAAATTTGATGACGACTGCCGGGAGATTCGTGCCTTCCTGAGCATGAATCGAATCCCCTATGAGTGGGTGGAGCGTGATCGTAGCGCAGATCCGGCTCCGACTGACCAGGCTTGCGAAGTCGGCCTGTCCGTCGTCGTGGATGGCTCGTTCTGCGTCAGCCGTCCTCCCACGGTTCGCAAGGTAGCTGAAGCGCTCGGGTTCCAAACGGTTCCCCATCGCCAAAGTTATGACGTGGTGATTATTGGCGGCGGCCCAGCGGGACTGGCGGCCGCTGTCTACGGAGCCTCGGAAGGGCTCAGCGTCTTGTTGGTCGAGCGCAAGGCTCCCGGCGGTCAGGCTGGCACATCTTCTCGCATCGAGAATTACCTCGGCTTCCCCAATGGCATCTCAGGAGACGACCTCAGCCAACGCGCGTTCAGGCAGGCGGTTAAGTTTGGAGCTGAAATTGTTCTCACCCGAGAGGTCCAAGAGATCATTCCGCATCCTGATGGCACATACACGATTGGACTCGATGGCGGCGATAGGGTTGCCACGAAGACGGTGGTCTTGGCAACCGGAGTTGCTTGGCGCAGACTTGAGGCGGACGGCGTCGATCGCTTCATCGGACGTGGAGTCTTGTATGGGGCTGCACGTACGGAGGCCCCCACGGTAGCCGGAAAGCGCGTCTTTATCATCGGCGGCGGCAACTCTGCCGGCCAGGCTGCCTTGTTCTTCGCAGATTACGCGAGCTCAGTGACCATGCTGGTCCGCGGCGAAGATCTGAAGCGCAGCATGTCGCAATACTTGATCGATCAGCTTGCTCTCGCGCCGGGCATTCGGGTGGAGACGGAAACTCAGGTGGTCTCTGCCGACGGCACAGATTGCTTGGAAGCAATAGAAACCCGGAGAACGGGAAAGCCTGTCATCCGGCGGGCTGCAGATGCACTGTTTGTCATGATCGGCGCCGATGCCGTAACCCATTGGTTGCCATCTCAACTGCAACGCGAAAACGGCTATGTCTGCACGGGGCGCGAGGTGAGTGACCAGCCAGGTTGGGCGGGGAATCGTGCTCCATTTCTGCTGGAAACAAATCTTCCGGGCTTTTTCTGTGTGGGCGACGTTCGCTACAACTCGATCAAGCGCGTTTCCAGTAGCGTAGGAGAAGGCAGCATGGCCGTTGCTTTTGTGCATCAATATCTCTCGTTACTCGCCAAACGCTTTCCAGATTGATTGCGATCGCGTTTCAACGGCGCTGTTACTTGCTTCTAGACGCGGGAACGTTTTGCCCCTTTGTTGCGGGTCATGGTCACTCAAGACAAAGTAAAGGCGCTTTTGCCTCCTCATCGATTTAAGATCGCCTAGCGTTCGCCTGGTGGAGTGGTCGAAAGCGGACTGCTCATTTGGCTTGCAGAGAAAAAGAGCCGGCAATCTGCCTACTGGCAGCTGAAAGAGCTAGTTTCTCTTGGAAGTATGGGGCGAGGCTGAACGAGCAAGTTTCTCTAGTCCAGTATCGTGCCGCACATTCGAAGAATTGCCGCAGTTATCGAGGATTTTCACAGAGATACGGCGCGTTTTCTCTGCAGCTCGCACTTGCTGGCGGAGAAAGTGGGATTCGAATCCACGTTAGAGTTTTGGAGACCTAAAAGCCTACTTTTTCGTAGCGCAGAGCAATCCAAGAAGTTACAGAGGGAAATTAGCAAAATCGAAATCTGTCCGCTCTTTAACGATCCGGTTTTTACATTCTCGTTTCCCCTAATGACTGCTCAGTACGAACCAAAATCGATATCGTCGTCTGTTCAAGTCCGTCGTGCCCATTGATGACTTCGGTGGCCGCTTTCACAAGGGCAGTTATTGCTAATCTGAAAGACGCCGTTCTTCGAGATGCAGCTAGACTGTCGGCAGGATTTAGCTATGCATTTTTGTAAAATTGTCAGCCCGCTCAACATCCTGCGCGACGAAATTTATTTCCCTAAAATTTAGAATGATGCCCGCAGCATGAATTGAATCTGTCGCGGCGTTCCTGTGCCGACCGGCCCGCTGTTTACGGTAGAAATAATGCTGCCGAAGACGCCTGGGCCCGCTGAGAAGTCAGACTGTGGCTGCCCATACTGCGGATGGTTGAAGATGTTAAAGAACTCCGTCCTGAATTCAAGTTCCACACGCTCCGTCACCGGAATGTGCTTTCCGATTCCCATATCCATCTGCCATGCTCCGGGCCCGCGTGCTATATCGCGCGGGGCATTGCCAAATGTACCCGGTGCAGGGACCGCAAATGCGGCCGGGTTGATCCATTCGGAAATGGTTCTCCCTCCCGGCGGCGTCAGAGAAACACCCGGGACCTGGTCAGGACGCTGATTGTTCGTGTTACCGTCAGGAACATCAGCAGATGATCGATCAATCGTCACATTTACTGGGAATCCTGTACGCGCGACCACCATAGATGTTATTTCCCATGAACCGAGGATAGTTCGGGTGATGCCTGGTTCGTTTAGATAAGGTTTGCCGGGACCGAAAGGAAGTTCATAAACCGCATTGACGTTGAATACATGGCGAACGTCCCAAATCCCATCGGCGCGTTCGCATGGTTGGCAAGCGACGTTCTGGGCGACGAGTGAATCGCCGTCCCCGCTGCCGTTGGAACCATCGTCTATTTCATGAGACCACATGTAATTTGCGCCTAACAGGAAACCGTGAGAAAAAGTTCGCTTTATCGAGACGGAAAGCCCGTTGTAGTTGCTGTTATTGCGGTTGCCGCGCCAGTCCACTTGGCCAAACTGCGGATAAGGACGCAACCCGGTGACTGGATCGACGACGTTGACTTCCGAAAGCGTCAGCAGGTGATGGCCTTCGCTTCCGACATAGGAAATCGTTCCCACAAAATCCGCGGGCAGGGTTTGCTGGATGGAAAGCCCCCACTGGTTAACATAGGTATCTTTGCGTTGACGGTCGTCTGCGCGCGGCGAGATCTTCCCTGTGGTATCGACGAGAAATGGATCGATAGGGAAACTCAAGTTTGGAATTGTTTTGTTTGAAAGCGAGTAACGGAAGACTTCGTTCGAGTTGGGCAGATTTTGATCATCTAACTGGCCATCTTCGTGATATATGCCAAAACCGGCACGAATGACGGTGCGTCTGCTGTTAGTAGGCGCATACGCGAAGGCGATGCGTGGATCCAGATCGCCATAGTTCGGTTGACCGAAGCTTGCGCCTACTCCGCAGAAACCCTGGGGTCCGCAGGTAGCGAAGTCAAAGGGATTTGAGCGTCCTTCCACTTCATGGAAGATATTAAAGAAACTGTATCGCGCACCAAGGTTGACCGTCAGGTTGGGAAACCACTTAAATTCATCCTGGACGTAACCGAAATACTGCGTTTTCCGCAGGCCGTTCACGGGCAAGGTGCCCGTAAGGCTGGCTGTGCTGACTTCATTCGCAGCGAATGCATCGGTGGAAGGAAACGAAATTGTGCCGCTGGAGCTAGTGCCCTGGTTCATTTGAATGCGGCGGATTTCGATTCCCGCTTTTACGGTGTGGCGGCCGTGTACCCACGTCATATTGTCGATTCCAGCGAAAGAATTACCGGCACCGATGCTCAGACGATTGTTATTTAGCGTGGTGAACCCCGCGACTGAAATTGCGTAAAGCAAGTTCGTCTGATTGATATCAGTGGTGTTCGCAGTGCTGCGGTTGAATCCGAATTTGACCTCATTTAACAACGTCGGTGAAAAAAGATGCAGGAGTTCAACGCCGGCATTTACCGGAGATGAAGTGAGCTCCTGAGTATCTTCCAGATAGGCGCCCGAACTGGCCAGCGGCGCATTACTGACGGCCTCATCAATGTTGGCTCGGACAAACATTGTGGTGGCATCGGAAAAACGATGATCCAACCTAAACATTCCTGAATCTTCATTTACAAATTGCCTGCCGTTGCCGACGAATTGGGCAATATCGGGGCTGATCAGAGTCGCGCCTTCTGGATAGGCATTGACAATAGGTGCCAATGCCGGTGATTCCGCTAAAACCTGTGCGCGGAAGGCATCACTCGGAACGAAGCCGGGCAGCGTTTGTCCAAGAATCTGGCGGTAACCTTCATATGCGACGAAGAAAAACGTCTTATCGCGCCGGAGAGGGCCGCCGAACGACGCTCCGAATTGATTCAAATGAAACGGTGGTTGCGTAGGATTCAGATTGTCGATAGGCTCTCGCGCATCAAATACATTGTTCCGAAAAAACTCAAAAACGTGACCGTGCAGTTGATCGGTTCCGGAAGGCGAGGTAACAATCATCTGTCCGCCGCCGGTGCCACCCGCTTCTGCTGTGGCCAGCATGGAATCCACACGAAATTCCTGAATTGTGTCAAGGGGAATAGCCAGGCGAACATAAGGCTGCTGCGCCTGATTAATGATGTTGGTGGCGTCGATGCCATCGTAGGTGAAGTTGTTGTCATCGCGCCCGCGTCCGGCAAAGCGCACCGAGCGCTGGTTGCTGCCGCCGGTATCGACCGCGCCGGGAGCTAACGTCGTGAGCGTAGCCCAATTCCGTCCGTTGAGAGGAAGTTCCTTAATCTGTTCCTGCTCAATGCGTGTTCCCGTTGTATTTGAAGTTCCATCCATCTGTACGGAACTGGCGGAAACTTCCACTTGTTCTTGTCCACCAGCGACTTGCAGTCTCGCATTCAGCGTTCGAGTTTGGTTAATGGCCTCAACCACATGTTCAAAGGAGAGCGGTTTGAAGCCATCGTGAGTAAAAGTAATGGTGTAAAGTCCGACGGGCAGTTCAGGAATGTCATAAGTTCCTGTGGAAAATGAAATCGTCTCCCGTTTTAATCCCGTCGCGTCTTGCACAGCGATGACATGCGTTTGCGGCAAAACACGTCCGGAAATATCAGTGACTGTACCGGTTAAACCGGCCCGATCCACTTGTGAAAAAGCAGAAGATACGAAAAGTGCGACAACGCTTACCGCAAAGAGCAAAGCTTTTGTCTTCATAAAGGTCATAGGGATTCAGAATCTGCAAATCCGCAAAGAGCATTGAGTGTCGGATTTTGTGGAGACCGAATGTCGATTGATTGGCAAGCCTAAAAGGCTATTGTTAAAGGATTACAAAATCGTAATGAATTTTGTGAGAATCGTAGTGGCGGTTTGACGATGCAGATGGTCGCGCGCGAATTTCTATGCTAGGTTCGCAGTATGTCTTCTCCAAACAGAGGCGAGCTGCAGCAGGTCGCGCCTTTGCTTGCATTGGCCGGTAACTTTCTCCGGGCTAGACGGCCCGCCGATGCGATCGCACCCTTATGCGACGCGGCACTACTCGAACCTTCCAATTCCATGATTCAGCATGATCTCGGTCTCGCTTATCTTGAGATCGGCCGCATAGCGGACGCCATCGTTGCATTGCAGCGGGCCGTTGCAATTAACCCGCAGTACGCGGATGCATATTTCCGATTGGGAATCGCTTTGGAGAAGGTTGGTAACATCCGCGGGGCAATCGCTGCGTATGACCGGACTACGAGGTTGCTTCCATCTCTGACCGAGGCCTGGTTTCGCACCGGGGCGCTGATTTACACCGTGGGTCATCGTGATGAGGCGATTGGATGTTTTCGGCGCGCAGCGGCGACTGGAAGTAACACCAGCTTTGGCCGCCTAGGTCACGCGCGGGCGCTAGTGATTGAGGACCGCAACCAGGAAGCGGAACAGATTTTGCGAGAGACGCTGGTGGCTGACCCTAGAAATGCCATGGCCTACGATTTGCTGGGCAGCGTGCTCTCTGAGCTCGGACGTTTTGATGAGGCCCGGGCATGCTTCGAACGCACAATCGCCCTTGCGCCCATGCTGGCGGGAAGCTACTACGATCTGGTCCGGTGCCGCCCCGTCACGAGCAATGACAAAACTCTGCTGCAAGAGATGCAGGCCGCCCTGGCCACGCCGGGATTGGAGGCGCAGCAGCGCCTGCGCGTTCACCTTGCGATTGGCAAGGCTGCGGAGGACCTTGGCGACTACGGCTTGGCCATGCAGCATTTCGATGCTGCTGACGCCGTGCGCCGCGGCTCCGCTCCGTTTGATTCGGCTGCGTTTTCCCTTGAGACCGACCGCATAATTGCCCGCTGCACACGCGAATGGATTGCGCAGGCGTCCGAACTCGGCAGCGAGGATGCGACGCCAGTACTGATCATCGGTATGCCACGGTCCGGCACAACTCTGGTCGAACAGATCATCTCCATGCATACAGAAGTCGGGGCTGGGGGGGAGTTGAACTTCTGGAACGAGCGCGGGCCGGCGTGGCACGGCTCCGTCATCCATGGGAATGAGAAGCCCTTCGTCCTCTCAGAGTTCATTGCCCAAGCGGCGGCAGATTATCTTGGTGTGCTGCGCGCGATTGCGCCGACGGCCGCGCGAGTGACAGACAAGATGCCGTTCAACTTTTTATGGGCAGGACTCATCCACGTCGCATTTCCAAAAGCGACGATCTTTCATTGCCGCCGCGCCGCGGTTGATACGGCACTATCAATCCATCAAACGTTTTTTCATCCGGCACTAGCATTTCCGACCGGAGGCGACGAACTGGTCGCGTATATCCGCAGCTACCAGCGGCTCACTGAGCATTGGCGGAACGTTCTGCCTGAAGGTCGTTACATCGAAGTTAATTACGAAGAGCTGACTAGTGCGCCCGAACCAGCGATTCGTCGGATCATCGCGGCCTGTGGTTTGCCGTGGGATGATGCGTGCTTGCGCCCCGAATCCAATCCCCGCGCTGTGAAGACGCCCAGCAAGTGGCAAACGCGGCAGCCGATCTATCGCACTTCAGTCGCTCGCTGGCGACGCTATGAACCCTGGCTCGGGCCACTGCGCGCACTCGTTGATGAAGGGCTGGAAGCGGATGTGAACATACCCAGATCCTAAAGCGGCTGAAACCTGCGAAAGTGATTCTTGCCACAGCTGAAATGAAACGCTATTGTCTTCCGAGCGCCAGCCCGCCTAACGTGTCAGGCTGTACAGTAATCACATCCGGGCCGGTGGTCTGGCCTGTAATGATCGGCTTGTTGGGGACGGTCTCATAAGCGTACCCGGTCAGAGTGCCGTTCACATCGTCGTGTTGCCGATGGTGCCCGAGCGTGACGCTGACTCTGGCCCAGCCGTAGTGAACTTGGCCGTTAACGACAAACCTTAATCCCAAGTATCGATCCTTGACGCCATTACCTTTGCCAACCCACGCGCCTAGGTCGGAATCCTGGCTGCCGGCACCTTTGGAGAAAAGCTCCTCTGCCATAAACGGGAAACCAACGGAGAAATGGCCTTTGGGTCCGATTTGCGCGTTGGCGGGCAGAGCGGATGCACCTGAAAGAAAATAGCCGCTACGGCTAAAACGTCTGCCAGCTACCGCATTGTTTGCGTTCCAGTATCCAGCTGCGTTGAGCCCTACTTCCAAGCCCGCAGTGCCAGCATAATACGTCGTGCGAAGCAGAAAATCCTTGATGCCATCATGGTTGAGGTCAATGTATAGGGGAAAGCCAATGTGCGTTACCTCGTACGTCTGCGTATAGACAACTTTCGCCTCGGAAGCTCCGTTGAGTGCCAACACACTTACCCCGGCTACACTCGCCATTCGTGCATATGTATTGAGTTGCCGATTAAGGAAATCAGAAATCTCGTATGTCTTACGGGATTGCTGCGCGCTGGACATAAATCTTCCTCCGAAGGCGTTTGATTATGCGTCGCGCTGAATCAACAGTCAACGCTGAATTGAAGAGTTCAGGCCCATGTAACGGAAATTTCACCGTATCTTCACACAGCATTTACATGTCATCTTTATGGTTTCGTAATCGGGTATGCAATAAAATCAACAGCTGTCGCGACGGCACAATGCTGAAACGGATCTTCTCTCTCGCGTTCACCTCCCCGCAGACGCAATTTATGCGGTTGGAGGCAACCAGCCCCAACGTCCTGCTATCTGTATTGCAGTTCTCTGTCCGCTTTACATCCTAAATTTTTGATAATCGGGGTCGCGAACGAACGCATGAGAATTCTGGTCGTCGAAGACGAAAGCAAGACCGCCAAATTTCTTCAGAAAGGCTTTGGAGAAGCGGGCTATATCGCGGATGTGGCATGTGACGGATTGGATGGGCTCCACATGGCGCTGGAAGCGGAGTTCGATCTCATCATTCTGGACGTCATGATGCCGAGGTTGGATGGTTGGGAAGTTCTCAACCGGCTGCGGAAGTCTGGCCGTCAAATACCAGTGCTTTTTCTGACTGCTCGCGATGCGATTCATGAACGGGTGCGTGGATTCGAACTGGGCGCTGACGATTATCTGGTGAAGCCGTTCGCTTTTTCCGAATTGTTGGCGCGCGTGCGCTCCCTGCTGCGTCGTAGCCCATCTCGTTCTCAGGAGGCGATCCGCCTTGCAGATTTGGAGATCGATCTGCTGCGTCAGCGTGCGACCCGAGCCGGGCAACGGCTCGAATTGACGTCCAAAGAATTTCTTCTCCTCTCCGTGTTGGCGCGCCGCGCAGGCGAAGTTTTGTCGCGTACCTTGATCGCCGAGTCTGTCTGGGACATGAATTTTGACAGCGACACTAACGTCGTTGACGTCAACGTGCGAAGGCTTCGCAGCAAAGTGGACGATCCCTTTCCTCTTAAGTTGATCCACACCGTTCGAGGTGCGGGCTATGTCTTGGAATCTCAAGCGTAGCGCCGATCGACTATCGCGCTTCTGGGGTACTCTCGCCTTTCGCCTGACTGCCTGGTATGTACTCGCGGGCGTTGCTCTGGTCATCTTCACTACTGCCAGCCTCTACTTCCTGCTGGTCGCAGAATTGCAGAAAAGCACAGACTTATTTCTCGCCGACAAAATAAATGTCGTGCGAACCATGCTACGAGAGCGCCCAGATGACACAGACGCTTTGCGCGAAGAGATTGAACTTGAGTCTGCCGCGAGAAGATATCAGCAGTTCTATATTCGCCTTCTGGACGAACGAAACATCCCACTTTTGACGACTCCCGGGATGGCGGAGCAATTAGATCTGCCGCGATTGACTATTCAAACCCAAAGCAGCCCCGAGCGCGCCAAGAGCGTAAAAGGAAAAAACGGCAGGCCATTTTTTGTGATGAGTGCGCCGGCGGTGGTAGGCGGCTCCGCATATTCCGACACCATAGAGATTGCCATCGATGTTTCGCAGCAGGAAGCATTGTTGGCGCGTTATCGCCAGCGGTTTTGGCTCATCCTTCTCGGTACGCTGGCGGTCTTTCCTCTGGTTGGATATCAGATTGCACGCCGCGGCATTCGCCCTGTAAAAGAAGTTGCCAGGATAGCCCGCCACATCAGCTCAACGAATTTGCACGAACGCATCCAGCCGGAAGGATATCCTTCCGAACTTGCATCGTTGGCAGCTACTTTCAACAATATGCTGGACGGCCTCGAAGAATCTTTCGATCGCATTTCCAGATTTTCTGCCGATATTGCGCATGACTTGCGCACTCCCGTAAACATCATCCGTGGCGAGGCGGAAGTGGCGCTGGCGCGGGCGCGAACCGTAGAGGAATACCGCGAAGTCCTGGGGTCCTGCCTCGAAGAAGGGGTAAGGTTATCAAATCTCATCGGCGATCTCCTGTTCCTTGCCCGCGCTGAAAGTCCGCTAGCCCATCTCCACAGGGAAAGCATCGATATTGGCGAATTGCTTTCAGGTATTCGCGAATACTATGAAGCTCCTGCTGCCGAGCGCGGCGTGTTTCTCACCACAGAAGTGCCCCTTACGCCCGTGATTGCCCAGTTGGATCGTACCCTTCTGCAAAGGGCGGTAGGCAATCTTGTTTCAAACGCTTTAGCGCACACGCCTCCAGGGAAATCTGTAGTACTCGGAGCTTCTGCCGAAGCTGCTTCAATCCGCATTGAAGTTTCTGACGCGGGAGAGGGCATTCCTCCGGAGGCGTTGCCGCGCGTGTTCGACCGTTTTTTTCGCGTCGATGAGTCGCGTTCCCAGGCTTCGGGCGGAACAGGATTGGGTCTCGCGATTGTGCAAGGCATCATGTTATTGCACGGCGGGAAGGTCGAAATCGCGAGCCAGCTTGGGCAAGGGACACAGGTAACTCTTAGCATCCCTGTTTCTCCCGCTGCATAACGGCGTTTCAACATGACAAGAATGTAATCTTCGCGTCATCGTGCCGTCACTGTCCGCCTGCTAAGGTCTGGATGCGCTCGTCAGATTTCCACCGACGTTAAAACGGTACGACAGCGCTAAGGAGGAATACGGCATGTCTCGAAAAACTGCTGGAAATAGCTCTCGAAATAAATCTCGTAAAAAATCCCGAACCAACAATTTGCGCTCACTCGCCAGTCTGCTTGCGGCAGGGCTCAGCCTACCAGGGCTCGCTGCGGCTCAGTCTAATCAGTACTACCCCACTTACTCCACAGGTCCGCAGGCGAACGGTTCATGGGTCGTCAGCGATGGACAGATCATCAATCCAGCAGGCATGCAAGTTGACCTTGGCATCCGCGTCCGCGCCAAGGCAATCGCGCTCAACCCCAATCTCAAGAGTCACACCGCCGCCGTCCTCACCTTGGGTGCATCGCAGGCCGTCGAGGTATTCGATACGAAGACCGGCGTCGTCTTGCAGAACTACATTACGCTCGGGCAAGATTCGAGCGGCAGCTACAGCGGCATAGCTTATTCGGCGGACGGCAAGCATCTGGTTTTCAGTCAGGACAGCAGCAATGTCACCGTCGCCAACGTCACACCAGAGGGGCTGTTGGAAGACAACGCTCAAGTTAGTGTGCCACCGAACAATTCCTTCATCACCTGTTTCCCGAACAGCCCCGCAGGCTCTTATGACGTACCCTGTGGCACGTTCTACACGCCGAGCACTTCCTACCCCGGCGGCGTCGCGATTTCCCAGGATGGCAATAGCGCTTACGCCCTGCTAAACCAGAATGACACGCTGGCCAAGATTGATCTGACGACGATGCAGCAAGGCACACAGATTCGCGTGGGCAATGCGCCACACAGCGTCGTGATCAGCAACAACGGCGTTACCGCTTACGTCAGCAACGAGGGTGGTCGAGCTGCGACAGCGTCGGACTTCCAGATCTTCTCCGCTGGCACGGAAATCGTGGCCGACCCGGTCGTCGGTGCCGCGATTACGGGCACCGTTTCTGTGGTTGACCTGCCTTCGATGACGGTCACCAACACGATTTCGACCGGTCTGCACCCCACGGGAATGGCGTTCTACGGGCGGTATCTGCTCGTAGCCAACACCTATAGCGATACGATCTCGGTCATTGATACAACCAGCAACGTAGTGGTGAGGACGATCAACGTCAAGCTGCCCATCGGAGTACCCGGAGAGGGCGAAGCAGCTTATGGCGCTGCGCCGAACTCAATCGCAGTCGATGCCAAGAACGGCGTTGCCTATGTTGCTCTTTACAACGCCAACGCCATCGGCGTGATTAACCTGAGCAACCCCGCGAAGAGCCCTGTCCTGGGCCTGATCCCGGTAGCTTATGCGCCGAGTTCAGTCGTATTTAACCCGGCCGAGAATGTGCTCATCGTGGCTAACGATAAGGGTATCGGGACGCGCTATTCGTTTGAATGCGACTACAACGTCTGCGACTACAATACCCACCAGGACAATGGCACCGTCAGCATCGTCCCGGTTCCCAACAGCCAGACCTTGGCGACCATGACGAAGCAGGTTTTCAATTACAACCACTGGAATTTGACGAACAATATCGAGTCCGCGAGCGGTGGCAATCCGAAAACTAAACCTGTCGCAATCCCCGCTAAGATTGGCGATCCATCGCTGATCAAACATGTTTTCCTGATCATTCGCGAAAACCGCACTTATGATCAGGTCTTGGGAGATGTAGCCGCTGGCAATGGCGACGCTTCACTGGCAGTGTTCGGTGGGCAGGACACGCCAAACGCGCATGCGCTCGTGGCCCGTTTCCCTCTCTTGGACAATTTCTACGATCCCAGCCGGCAGTCGGCTGATGGTCACCAGTGGATCACCGAGGGTCTCGCGCCCTACGCAGACGACATTCAGTCGCCTGACTGGGTGCGCAGCTATCCCGGCGGCAACGCCGGCGATGCCCTCGCGTATCAGAGCAAAGGCTTCTTATTCTCGGAAGCAGCGGCCGCCGGGTTGCCGGTAAAGATTTACGGAGAATATGTCGAGTACGATACGTTCCTACAGCCGAATGGGTCAACCCAGGAGCCGAGTTGGACCGACTTTTACAATGACTCTCAAAATTTCGAGAGCGGGCAAGAGCAGACGCTCTACTATCAGAACACGGTACAGGCGCACTCTTCTTTGCCCGCCGTCTCCAACCACCTCATTACGAACTTCCCGCAGTTCGATCTCAACATCCCCGACCAGTTCCGGGTTGATCTGTGGCTGCAGGATTTCAATAAAGACGTCTCAGCTGGCACAGTGCCTGCACTAAACATCCTTTGGGTCATGGACGACCATACGGGCGGCCCACCGACTCCGGATGCCGAACAAGCCGATAACGACTTGGCCATCGGGCGCATCATTGACTACATCAGCCACAGCAACGTGTGGTCATCATCCGCGATCTTCATCGAAGAGGATGACGCGCAGAACGGCGTTGACCACGTTGACGGCCATCGCAGTCCCGGCTATATCGTTAGCCCCTACGCCATACAGAATGGGCCTACCGACCACACTTACTACACGCAAGTCAACATGACCCGGACGATTGAGCAAATTCTCGGTCTGCCGCCCATGAACCAGTTCGATCTCGTAGCGTCACCGATGAGACCGGACTTCACCAACAACCCACCTCAGCAGAACTTCCAGCCATGGACGCACGTGCCGAATCAGGTGCCGCTGAACCAAGGCGTCGGACAGAACAACGAAGATCCAAAGAGCAGCCCACGGGTTAAGGCCCTGAGGGCAGCTTGGCTCAAGAAAAAGGCGCAGATCTTCGCCGGCAAAATGACCAAGCCCGACTCCGAAGATCCGGATACCGTCAACCACCTAAACTGGTATATGGCCACTGGATTTGAACGGCCCTATCCCGGCGAGACGACAGTTCGCCCGCCGAGCGACTTCAACCGGCCGGCACCCACGAAGGGCGATCTGGACGACTAGAGTAACTTCGTTCGAAACTCACCCCTCTCTCCGATCATCGGGGAGAGGGGTATTTCGTTCATGTCATGAGGATTCTCCAGACAAATATTCAGTCGTCGAAACGGTGAAGACGCTGCCTCGCGCGAAAACCATGGAGTTCGATCCCAAGACACACCGGCTATTTCTTTCGACTGCCGAAAACGGCCAATTCACCATACTAGTTGTGGGAAAGCAGTAGGCTGAATCCGTATTTATGGCCGCTAAAAGACATTGCTTTTTCGTTGTGATTTTGTTGGCGCTTGTCGGTGGCCCTGCAACTCTGCTGGCGCAAACGCCCGTAGAGTTGCAACCGTCGCTGAAGACTCCTTTCACCTTCGTGGCATACGGCGACTCGCGTTTTCATGACCCCAAGGATTTTGAAGCGGCCAACCCACCCGTGCGTCAAGCGCTGGTGAAAGCGATCGCCGCAATCCACCCGGCGTTCATCACTTTCACCGGCGACATCGTTTATAACGGCAACGACGTCAACGACTGGAAAGTCTGGGACAGCGAAACCACTCCTTTTCGCGACAACCACATTCCGGTTTACCCGGCCATCGGGAACCACGACTTGCATGGCGAAAAAGACGCGTTGGTCAACTACTTTCAGCGCTTTCCAGATCTGAAAGGCAATCGTTTTTATTCGGTACGCGCGGCCAATATGCTGATGCTGGTGCTCGACAGCGCTCTCGACGAAACTTCAGGGCCGCAAGGCGATTGGCTCAAGGCAAAGCTGGATACGATAAATTGAAACCAGACTGCCGATTCGCATTGGAGAAGTTGCCGGAATTCCAGCACACTTAGATCGTCGGGCTAGTTTCTCTTGTCGGGTTTGTAGGAAATATTATCGAAATCGCCGCATTTATCAAGGATTTTCTCAGAGAACGGGCGAGTATTCTCTACAGCTCAGACTAAATGGCGGAGAGTGAGGGATTCGAACCCCCGATACCCGTTAAGGTATGCCGGTTTTCAAGACCGGTGCCATCAACCGCTCGGCCAACTCTCCGGATCCAATACATTTTAACTGTAGATGAAGGTTTTCGCAGTTCGGTGACTGCAAATTGCGCTGGAAATCAGCCTAGATTTCATGCGTGGGTCACAACTTACGGCCAAATCTAGGGTTATGACAAAATAGTAGGAAGTTTGGGGCCGTTCGAACTTTGCCCGCTTCCCTGGGTTCTACGGAGACACATGAAAACCTCGCGCCGCGTCGCGTTTTTAGCTTTCCTATCTATTATTGTCATTAATTTTTCCTCTGCCCGTGCCCACGCCCAGAATACGCCACCACCGCCGTCCGCTCCTCCGGCGCAAAATGTTTATTCGCCAAACGGCGCCCCGCAGAACAATGCTTCTGAGAACGACGCTTCCAATGTTCCCGGGCGGGCGGTCAACCTGCGTTACATCTCCGGGCAGGTTTCTATCCAACCCGCCGGAGTAGATGACTGGGTGGAAGCTGCAGTGAATCGTCCGTTGACTACAGCAGACAAAGTCTGGGCCGACAAAGATTCCCGCGCCGAATTACATCTGGGCACCTCAGCTATTCGTATCAGCTCCGAAACCAGCATGACGCTGACCAACGTCGGTGATCAGGCGGTGCAAGTCGAACTCGATCAGGGCGAATTGAATCTTGACGTGCGCAAAGTTTACGACGGCGAAACCTACGAGATTGACACGCAAAATCTGGCATTCACCATCACCAAGCCGGGCGACTATCGCTTCGATATGGACCCTAATGCCGGCACAACCAAGGTGACCGTATTAAAAGGTGAGGGCGAAGCGACGGGACAAGGTCAATCCGTCAAATTGAGTGATGGCCAGCAAACCACATTCAGCAATGGGCAATCGCTGCAACATGATGCCTTGGCCGTAGGCAAGCCCGACGCTTTTGACGATTGGTGCCGCACCCGCGATGAGCAGGATGCCAAATCGGAGTCAGCAAAGTACGTTGCACAGGATGTTTCTGGAGCATCGGATTTAGATGCTTATGGAAAATGGCGCGATTTACCCGGCTATGGCCCGGTTTGGGCTCCGGCAGTTGCTCCCGGATGGGCGCCGTATCATTACGGCCACTGGGTCTGGATCGCCCCTTGGGGATGGACTTGGGTGGATGCCGCGCCCTGGGGATATGCGCCATTCCACTACGGCCGCTGGGTTTTCGTCGGCGGATTTTGGGGATGGGCTCCCGGCCCAATCTATGTTCGTCCCGCTTATGCGCCCGCGCTAGTGGGTTGGGTTGGAGGTCCGGGCTGGGGAGTCGGCGTTTCTTTCGGAGTGGGCTTCGGCGTTGGCGGTGGAGTGGGATGGTTCCCGCTTGGTTATCGTGAACCTTACTATCCGGCGTATGGCGGTCGAACCGTCATCAACAACGTGAACGTCACCAACGTGACGAACGTTTACAACAACACCGGCACGGTCAACACCACCAATACGAATACAGGAACCATCAATTACGCCAATCGCAGTGTGCCCGGGGCCATGACGGCTGTGCCCACGAGCACTCTTACCAATTCAACTCCGGTGGAGAAGTCGGCAGTAAGCGTGCCTGCTTCCGAGGCCGCGAAAGCTCCTTTGCAATCGGTGGCTCCAGTCACGCCCACACAAAACAGCGTTCGAGGGGCGCAAGCCGCAAATGCATCGGCTCGCCCGCCTGCTTCTCTCGGATCGCATCCGGTAGTCACACGCATGCAGCCTCCTGCGAAGCCCGCGCCATTTTCTGCGCAGCGGAGCGCACTGGCACAAAACCCTGGACATCCTCTCAGCCCGCAAACTGCGCAGCAATTGCGGTCAAATGGAGCAGCTCAACAAACTCATACTGTGCGCCCTCCGCAAACCTCTCAAGAGTCGCGCCCATCTTCCGCTGAAAACAATATGGGGCGGAATAACGTAAGTGACGCGAAACCCGCCAATTCGGCGAAGACCTCTCATCATGGCAAAGGGCATAAAGCTCCCAAAGGCGGCGGGGGAGGAAACCACGGGCCTACCGCGAAGGGTGGAAAACGCTAATCATCATTGTTATCAATGACATATAGCCCCCATGATAATTCTGGTGAGCGTATGCAGAGCGCAGCAGCATCCAAAGAATTGTACGGTTGGACGACGCAACTAGTGGCCGTTTGGCGGGTTTAATCAGTTAGGAATAAAAAACCGGGCGTTTTAGCCCAGCACTTTGGGCGATGGCCCGGAAGGAACAGCATGACTGTTCCAGGTAATCAATTATGAAACGTCTCCAGAGTGCGATTTTTTCCAGCCTTTTCTTATTCAGCTGTCTATTGCTTCCTTCTTTTGCGCAGAGCCCCACTGAGCAGGATATTCCATCAGCGGACCAGAATGGTTCGCCTACGCTCAGCGCCTCGAATCAATCCGGCGCGGACGTAGATGAAGGCAGTGCGCCCGATGCGCAAGTGCCCGTGGACCAGGATCCCAGTAAAGATCCTCCGGGACGCGTTGCCCGTTTGCAATACATGACCGGCTCAGTTTCCATTCAACCGCGCGGCGTGGATGACTGGGTGCAAGGCTCCATCAACCGTCCCTTGACGACGTCGGACAATATCTGGGCTGATAAAGATTCTCGCGCCGAACTTGGCCTGGGGAGCTCTGTGTTGCGCATTGGTTCTGAAACCAGTTTGACCATGACGAACATCGGCGACAACGTCGTGCAGTTGCAATTGCATCAGGGCGCGCTGAATGTTTTCGTCCGTAAGATTTTTAGTGGCGAGACATACGAAGTGGATACGCCGAACCAGGCCTTCACCATTCGCAAAGCTGGCGACTACCGCTTCGATGTGGACTCAAACGGCGATTCTACCCTGGTCACCGTTCGCCGGGGAGAAGGCGAAGCCACCGGGCAGGGCCAAAGCGTAAAGATTGGCGAAGGCCACCAGGTTCGTTTCACCGGCACTTCTCTCGCTCATACGGACCAGAGCGCTCCCGCACCCGATGATTTTGATCAGTGGTGCCGCACCCGCGACCAGCGTGGAGGAACGCAATCGGCTTCTTCGCGTTATGTAGGTCCTGGCATGGTTGGCGCGGATGATCTCGATCAATACGGCACTTGGAAAGACGATTCGACTTACGGCAACGTCTGGTATCCGAACTCGGTCGATCCGGGTTGGGCGCCTTATCGGTACGGTCATTGGGTATGGATTTCTCCGTGGGGCTGGACTTGGGTGGACGACGCGCCCTGGGGCTTTGCGCCCTTCCACTATGGCCGCTGGGCTTATATCGGCGGATATTGGGGATGGATTCCCGGACCTTATTACGCTCGCCCTATCTGGGCTCCTGCTTTGGTCGGCTGGTATGGCGGCTGGGGATGGGGTTGGGGCTGGGGATTTGGTTTCGGTTGGGGTTGGGGCCACGTCGGCTTCGGCTGGTGCGCGTTGGGATGGCGTGAGCCATTTCATCCCTGGTACGGCGTGAGCCGTGGTTATTTCCGCAGCGTGAACGTTACGAACACGCGGATTACCAACATCAACAATGTCACCAACAACTACTACAACCACACCGGCACAGCGAATGCGTTCCATGCCAACATGAACCGGCCCGGTGGATTTACAGCTGCGCCCAAGAGCACGCTGACGAACTCGTCGCCAGTGAACAAGACGATGACGAATGTTCCCGCCAGCGCGTTGAAAAACGCTCCGAGTTTGACCCGTCCGAATGTAGCTCCCACGCGCAACAGCATGTTGGGAGCGAACGCCGGCAAACCAGCCGCGTCCGCGCCTCGTTCTGTCCAATCACGGCCAACCGTGAGCCGCCTAACGCCGCCAGCAAGTCCGGCTCGTATGTCTTCCGCTACGCAATCAGCTTCGCGTGGAGAAAGTAATATCGGCAATCGCAATACGGCTTCCACGCCGCGTGCAACTGAAAGTGCAGCCAACCGCGGTGCCAATACAGTTTCGCGGCCTTCGGCAAATCAGACGATGCCCGGCCACTACGTTCCGCGTCCGCCTTCCGCGGGTGGAATGCCAACCGCGCACAGCGCCGCTGGTTCGACGGTGGGCAATACACGCTCTGAGCCTAAGCAGATGGCGATGAACCACAACACGGTTCCGCGCCCTCCGGCAAACAGCACACCACGGCCCACGGAAAACTCGATGTCGAATCGTGGCGGCTATGGCAATAACTCCAACGGCGGATTCAGCCACAACGTGCCGCGGCCCACGGGGCAGGTGCGTCCGGCGCCGCAGCAATATTCCTCGCGCTCTTACGGCAGTGGAAATGAAGGTTACGGATCGCGCAGTTACGATGCTCGCGGCTACGGCGATTACAACCGCTATTCCGGTCGAAGCTACGGCGGAGGCTACTCTGGCCGCAATTATGGCGGAGGATCTTACGGCGGATCGCGTGGTAGCTACGGTGGCGGTTCGTATGGTGGCTCGCATAGTTCCGGCGGCGGTGGAGGATTCCACGGCAGCAGCGGCGGTCGCAGCTCCGGCGGTGGCGGAGGCCACGGCGGCGGCGGACACCGCTAAACCAACTACACAATCTCTCTCTCTGGATGCGCCGCCTTCGGGCGGCGTTTCTTTGCTCTTTATCGATTGAAGCGCGGTTTGTTGGCAGGTGGGCACTCTCGACCGATGCGCTGGTCGCCGCAAACACAAGCCTTACAGGTTTTTGTCCCGCATCAACACTACGTTAGAATCGCGGCGGCTGCGGAGAACCGCGAGCCTGCTTCCATCGAAAGACCAGTGGAAATCTTCGATTTGCTGCGAGTCGAAGTTGGTCAGCATGCGCCCCGGCGAGCCGTCCAGCGGCTGCGACCATAGATTGTCCACGCCGGCGTCTCGCGTGGGATAAACCACCGCGCGTCCGTCGGGAGAAAAACGGAACGTACCACCCGGAGGCTTCTGGAATTTTGCAACCTGCAAGGTCTTTCCATTTTCGGCCGAAATCACCGCCAAAACGGGATCAACATCCGCGTCGTGAAATGAAAGGAAAGCCAGGCGGCTTCCGTCTGGCGAGAGCGCGAGGCGGCTTACAACCAAGAGGTCTCCGAGTCTTTGCGGCGATCCTCCATCGATAGAAACTTTCATGACGGCCCCACCCGCGTCGGAAGCCAGTGCGTAAAACGCGGAGCGGCCATCGCGGGAGCAAATCGGGCTGGCGCGGTCCATTACGATTGGCGCTAATTTCGTTAATCCTCCGCCGCCAGCGTCCATGCGCCACAAGTTGGCGAGGCTGGTAGAGGGATCAAAAGCTGTAAACAAAAGATAACGTCCATCTGGGCAAGCGGCGGGTTGCGATGGAAAAAGCGTGCCGCCGACATTAAGCGTCTGGGCCGCTACTCCAGGGGCGCCGTTTGCGTTCAACAGACTCAGGCTCGAGCTGGTTTCAATGACAAGCTGATTGTTGGCGGCCCAGGCAAAACCCAAAATCGGATTGTCTGAGACGACTGGCTGGACCTGACCCGTCGCGCCAGCTCCGGAGACGAGATCCGTTTCCCAGTGAACTTCATCCTGGACCGCAGATGCAACCCGCCCATTGGCGGCGACAGAAAACGAATGATAAGAACTCGTATCGCGGGTGACTGGAGACCATTTACCGTCGGGGTAGGAAACCCACGCGACCTGGCTGTTTCTAAAACCCGAATCGCGCTCCCGTACCAGTGCGAGAAGGCCCTTGCCCGACGGCATCCAGACTGCCTCCCGGATCTCACGGTCATCCGTGCTGAGCCAGGTTGTCAGCTTTCCGCTTTGGACATCCACGGCGAGCAGCTCTCCAAGGTGGGGAGCGGACACTCGCGACACGCCGGCAATCGTTTTGCCATCGGGAGACCAACTTGGCGACCACATGGAGCTGGTCAAAGGGAGATCGACGAGCGTGTGTTCCTCGCCGGAATCAAGGTTATGAGTGTTTAGCCGAAACCGGCCCTGGACCGGATCGTTGAGCACAATGTAGGCAAACGTGTGTCCATCGGGGGAAAATGTGATGTCCGAATCGATGTCGGAAAGGATTTTTTCAGGCGTGCCGCCGAGCAGCGGGGCGCGGTAAAGAAAGCGGTAAGTGAACGTACCATTCTGATTGCTGGCGTACAGAAAGTAATTGCCGTCGGGAGAAAACGAAAGGCTCGAGTAGTCCGCGGTGGACATCGGCGGAATGACCTGTGTGTTGCTGCCGCTGGGCAAGTTGCGCAGCCACAACGATTGCTGGCCATGCTCACTGACGACATAAAGCATATATTTCCCGTCTGGGGAGATAGCCGCGGCCGGCGCGTTTCCGTTCTCAGTGATTTTGGTCAACGAAATATTTTGGAAGGGAACCGAATCTGGTTTTGGCAGTAACCGATACACGCCATAAGAACCGATGGCGGACAGAGCCAAGCTCGCAGCCACTCTCTGCCAGACGGGTCTTCGGCTGAATGAGCCTGCGCCCGATGGTTGCGCCGGGAGAGAAGTCGCGGAAGCGCCCGCGGAGACCTCGGGGATTGCCGAATGCTGGCGCCCGGATTCCGAATCCCGCTTAAGGCGCCGCAGATCGGCGTTCATGTCTGCTGCATGTTGGTAACGCAGCGTCACATCTTTTTCCAATGCTTTCCCGATAATTTCTTCGAGCTTAGGCGGCAGGTCAGGATTCAATCGCACCGCAGGAACTGGGGCGCGATCGAGAATTGCGTTGAAAATAACGCCAGAGCTCTCGCCACGAAAGGGCAGTTGCCCCGTCGCCATTTCATATAGCACGGCGCCAAAAGAAAAGAGGTCTGTGCGGGCATCGAGCTGCTTGCCTCGCACTTGCTCCGGCGACATGTAAGCGACCGTTCCGACCATCATCCCGGGACTGGTAAGGTGCGCTTCATCTACAGTGCGCGTGAGGGATATTTGGCTGGATGAACTATGGGTCGGAGCAACCTTGGCCAGCCCAAAATCAAGAATCTTGGCGTGGCCGCGCTCTGTCACGAAAATATTCGCGGGCTTAATGTCGCGATGGACAATTCCCTTGGAGTGCGCGGCGTCGAGCGCGTCGGCAATTTCGATCGCGAGTGAAAGCAGTTCGCTGGTATCCATCGCGCGCGCAGTGATCTTATGCTTCAGCGTGACGCCGTCGAGGTACTCCATGGCGATGAAGGCTTTGCCATTCTCCTCGCCGATGTCGTGAATCGTACAGATGTTGGGATGGTTCAGCGCCGAAGCTGCTTGCGCTTCCCGCTCAAAACGGGCAAGAGCTTGCGGGTCGGCGGCCACATCGTCGGGCAGAAATTTCAGCGCGACAAAGCGGTGCAGGCGGGTGTCTTCGGCTTTATAGACCACGCCCATGCCGCCGCCGCCCAGCTTTTCTACAATGCGGTAGTGCGAGATGGTCTGTACAATCATCCTGATTGCAAGGCTCGTTACGTATGTGAGCCATGTTAGGCGGGATGAAAAACCAAGTCAATGAAAGGTCGCGTTTGACATCTCTGCTCCTCATTCCCTAACCTAAATTCTCCCCATGAAAGTTCTCGTCATCGGCAGCGGAGGGCGCGAGCACGCGCTGGTATGGAAGCTGCGGCAATCTCCGCGGGTTACCAAGATTTATTGCGCGCCCGGTAACGGCGGCATCGCGGATGACGCTGAATGTCTCCCCGTAGATGTGAAGAGCGTGGATTCGCTGGTCGAGCTGACGAACCGCCTTCAGCCTGATCTCACCGTCGTCGGCCCTGAATTGCCGCTCCAATTGGGCATCGTGGATGAATTTCAGCGCCGTGGATGGCGCATCTTCGGCCCCACCAGCGCCGCCGCGCAACTGGAATCCAGCAAGAGCTTTGCGAAAGAATTCATGCAGCGTCATCGCATTCCGACGGCGCATTACGCTATTTGTGACTCGATGGAAGAAGTGCGCTCGGCGTTGGGACATTTCTCCGCGCCCGTAGTTGTGAAAGCCGACGGTCTCGCCGCCGGCAAGGGCGTGGTGATTTGCGCGACCAAAGAAGACGCTGCCGAAGCTGCCGCCGAAATGTTGAGTGGAAAAATGGTGGGCGAGGCGGGCGCGCGCGTTGTGCTCGAAGAATGTTTGAAGGGCGACGAGCTTTCATTTCTTGTGATTAGCGACGGCGAGCGGGTTGCGCCGCTGGTTGCCGCGCAGGACCACAAACGCGTCGGCGACGGCGACACAGGCCCCAACACCGGCGGCATGGGCGCCTACTCGACCCCGGCCATTATGGACAACGCCATGCGCGACTGGCTGGTGCAGCATGTGGCGCGTCCGGTGGTTGCTGGAATGAAGGCCGAAGGCGCCGAGTATAAAGGTATTTTGTATTGTGGATTGATGATGACCGCGAAAGGCCCGATGGTGCTCGAGTTCAACTGCCGCTTAGGCGACCCCGAGACGCAGCCGATTCTCATGCGCCTGGAAAGCGACCTGGTCGAGGCTCTTGAAGCTTCGATTGATGGTCGGGTGAGCGACGGCGATTTCAAGTGGTCGCCGGATGCGACGGTTTGCGTGGTCATGGCTTCGGGTGGATATCCGGGGGGCTACGAAGTGGGCAAGAAGATTACGGGCATTGCGGAGGCTGAACAGGTGGATGGAGTGAAAGTATTTCACGCTGGAACCTCCAAGTTGGATGGTGACTATTACACTGCCGGTGGACGCGTACTGGGAGTGACGGCGCGTGCCGCGGATTTAAAGACGGCCCTCGAGCGCGCGTATGCAGCCGCAGGCAAGATCAATTTTGAAGGTGCGCACTACCGCAGAGACATCGCGGCAAGGGCGCTAAAAAAATGAAACGCCGGGTAAGGCTCTTATGGCTGGCCGTCAGCGGTACATGCTTCATCTGGCTTCAATCGACGGTCGCCCTTCAATGGGCGAGGTTCCCTCTGTTCAACTCCCCGCGCGGTTGGGCTCTTTGGGTGAGAGTTCTTCAAGAGTGGAGACATAGTTGGATATTCTTGGCCTCATGTGTAATTTTGCCTTGCGGCTTTTTATTTGAGATAACGAACAAGAAAATCGCTAAGTACATCAATATTGGTTTTTACGCGGCATATCTAGCGCCGATGCTCCCAAGTATGATGGCTCTAACATCTCTCATTAGAGGTCACGCGGTTGATCCTGATTTCTATGAGGGATTAGGTTATCTGTGGTTGTACAGTGTACCGCCGTTAGCCATTTTGGTCGTAAACATTCTTCTTTATAAAAATTTGGAGGCGAAAAACAAATACATATGAGCAAACCACAAGTATCCATCGTGATGGGCAGTGATTCCGATCTTGAAATCATGCGCGAGGCTGGCAAGGCGCTCGAAGACTTCGGCATCGGCTATGAAATTGACGTGACCTCAGCGCACCGTTCGCCCGACCGCACCGCTGCATACGCGAGAGACGCTGCCAGCCGTGGCATTCGCGTCATCATCGCCGGGGCCGGCGGCGCGGCGCATCTGGCCGGAGTGATTGCTGCACATACGACGCTGCCGGTCATCGGCGTGCCCATGCCCGCGACTTCGTTGAATGGCATGGATTCGCTTTTGGCGACCGTCCAAATGCCCGCTGGCATTCCGGTCGCAACCGTCGCCATCGGCAAACCCGGCGCAACGAATGCTGGAATTCTTGCCGCGCAGATGATTGGCCTCGCCGACGCGGAAGTGGCCAAGAAACTGACTCAGCACAAAGAAAACCTGGCGAAAGGCGTGGAAGAGAAGTCGAAGAAGCTCCAAGCGTCGTTGAAGCAATGAAAATGTTAGAGGGTGCCCCCACCCCTGTCACGTTCCGAGTGACAGGGTGGGATTATAACTTCAGACTTTTCAAATACTCTCTCAGCGGCCCGCCCAAATCATCGCGCTTCAGTGCAAACTCGACCGTGGCTTTGAGGAAGCCCAGCTTGTCGCCGGCATCGTGCCGTTTTCCTTCAAAAACGTAGGCGTACATATTTTCTTGTTTCAATAAAGCTCGCATGCCGTCTGTAAGCTGAATTTCTCCGCCTGCGCCTGGCTTGACTTGCGAAAGCGTCTCGAAGACTGCCGGCGTAAGCAGATAGCGGCCAATGATCGCCTGCTTCGACGGCGCATCTTTCAGCTTTGGCTTCTCGACCATATTCTTGATCTCGAATAGCCGTCCGTTATGGCCATCCATCGGCTTCACATCGAGAACGCCATACGCCGAAATCGCTTCACCCTCGACAATCTGTGTAGCAATGACAGAGCCATGCACATGCTCGAACACATCAATCATCTGCTTGAGCACTGGGACTTTCGAGTCAATCACGTCATCAGCCAGCAACACAGCAAACGGTTCGTTGCCGACGAGTTCGCGCGCCGTGAGCACGGCGTGGCCCAGTCCCAGCGCCTCCTTCTGCCGGACGTACGCGATGTGAATCATGTCCGAGATCGAGCGCACAATCTTCAGTAGATCGGTCTTCTTCCGGTCTTCGAGCATGCGCTCGAGTTCGTAGCTGACATCGAAGTGGTCTTCAATGGATTGCTTGCCGCGGCCGGTGACGATGATGATCTGGTCGCAACCCGCGGCTACGGCCTCTTCCACGCCATATTGAATAATGGGTTTGTCCACCAGCGGCAGCATCTCTTTGGGCTGCGCCTTGGTGGCGGGCAAAAAGCGGGTGCCCAATCCGGCTGCGGGAAATACGGCTTTGCGTACTCGCATAGAAATAGTTATTCCTGTATGGACAGTTATTGTAACTGTGTCAGGCTTCAGATGCGACTTCGGCGCTGGTCAGTTGTTCGAGGATGGCGCGAATCGCGCCCATGACTTGCTCGGCTGCGGTCGCCGTAAGCGTGAATTTTAAGGTGCCATCCGGAGTAAATTTTGCCCCGCGCTGCGAAGCGACGAACTGCGCCAGCTTGCCGGGGTCGATAGCAGCAGTCTGTTTAAATTTGATATTTACGAGATCGCGTTTGCGTTCGACGTTAATAGCGCCCACTCGGGCCGCCTGCAATTTCAGCGAAGCGTAATCAAGCAGATGCCGTACTGCTGCTGGAATTTCGCCATAACGGTCCTGCAATTCGCTGCGAACATCGTCAAGCTGCGCGTCAGATTCTATTCCGGCAATACGTTTGTACATGCGTAGCCGCTGATTTTCTTCGGCGATGTATTCGTTTGGTATGCGAATGTTGAGGCCGAGATTGAGTTGTGTGGGAATCTCATCCGGCGGCATCTCGCCCTTCATCTCGCGAATCGCGTTGTCGAGCATCTGTGTATAGAGCTCGAAGCCAATCGCTTCGATGTGGCCGCTTTGCTCACCGCCGAGCAGATTTCCAGCGCCACGCAGTTCGAGGTCGAGCGCAGCGATCTTGAATCCCGCGCCGAGATCGGAAAATTCTTTCAACGCAGCAAGTCTTCGCCGAGCAATCGGAGTTAGCTCAAGATCTTGAGGAACCAACAAATACGCATAGGCTCGGCGATTTGACCGTCCCACACGCCCCCGCAACTGATAAAGCTCCGACAAACCCAGCCGATCCGCCCGATTGATCAAAATCGTATTGCACAGTGGGATATCGAGGCCATTTTCGATGATAGTTGTCGCCACCAGGATATCGGCCTCATGATGCATGAACTTCAGCATGATCTTTTCGAGTTCGCCTTCGCCCATTTGTCCATGGCCGACGAGGACTCGCGCACGCGGTACCAGCGCTTGTAGCTTGGCGGCAATCTCCCAAATGCTCTCCACGCGATTGTGGACGAAATAAATCTGCCCACCACGGTCCAGCTCCGTCTCAATCGCCGATTGAATCAGCTTTTCATCCCAACTGGCGACCACCGTTTGAATCGCCATGCGGTCTTTCGGCGGCGTTTCAATCACGCTCATATCCCGCAACCCGGCGAGGGACATATGCAGCGTGCGCGGAATCGGCGTCGCCGACATCGTCAGCACATCCACATCTTTGCGCATCTGCTTCAGACGCTCTTTGTGTCGAACGCCGAAACGCTGCTCTTCATCCACTATAAGCAAACCGAGATCGGTGAACTTAATGTCTTTCGACAATAGACGATGCGTGCCGATCAAAATGTCAACTTTGCCCGTCTCAACTTTTTGCAGAATTTCTTTTTGCTGCTTCGCCGTGCGGAAGCGGCTGATCATCTCAATCGTCACCGGAAACGCCGCGAAGCGCTGCTTGAAAGTCTCGAAGTGCTGAAAGGCAAGGACCGTCGTCGGCGCCAGCACCGCGACCTGCCGATTGTCATTCACTGCCTTGAAAGCCGCGCGCATCGCCACTTCCGTCTTGCCATAGCCGACATCGCCGCAGAGCAGTCGGTCCATCGGCTGCGACGATTCCATGTCGCGCTTCACGTCAACAATCGCCATATCCTGATCGTTGGTCTCGGTGTAGGCAAAGGCATCTTCGAACTCACGCATCCATTGGTTGTCGGCCGAAAACGCCCGTCCCTTGGCGGTTTTGCGCTCCGCGTAAAGCTTGAGCAACTCGTCCGTCATGTCCGCCATGGCCTTGCGGACGCGGGCTTTGGTCTTCGACCATGCCTGCGTTCCCAGATGATTGAGGGCCGGTTTCGCGCCTTCCGACGAACGATACTTCTGAATTAAATCGAGCCGAGTCAGCGGAACATAAAGCTTCGCGCCTTCTGCATACTCCAGCAGCATGTACTCCGCATTGCCGTCGCCCTGATTGATCTCTTTCAGGCCGTGATATTGGCCGATACCGTGCTCGACGTGAACAACATAATCGCCAACCTGCAAATCGCGGAAGTCGGAAAGAAATGCCGATACTTTAGATTTTCTTCGCTGTGGCGCAGCCGCAACCGTTTCCGATTCGTCAAACAAATCGCGTGCGCCAAAGATCGTTAGCTTCGCATCCGGCAGAATTAACCCATCGGGAACGTAGGCTTTCACCAGAGTTGCCGTGAGCAATTCGCCGGCGAAGTAAGCCGTCTCGTCCGCGTACGTTCCTCCCGCGCGCGTGCGGCTGCCCAATCGAAACGAAACTGAAGCTTCACTAAAAGCATCTGCCAGTCGCTCCACTTCGCCGATGTTCGGGACCGCAATCATCACACGGCGATCTTCGGCAAATTGTTTCTTCACATCCTCTAACATCCCGGCTACGGATCCATGAAATCGAGGCGTGGTTTGCGAGTGGAAACTGACCGTTTCGCGATCTGGCTGCTCAATACCCAAATGCTCAATTTCCGCACCCGGCAAATCGGGTAACTTGCTCCACCAATCCTCTGGGGAAAGCGAAAGATCAGTCGGCAGCACGAGATTGCCCACGCCGCTGCGTTCGTGCATCTCCGTAATGCGCGTCCAAAGATGATCGAACTCGTGCTTCAGCGCATCCGGTTCGTCGGCGAGAACAGCGGCGTTCGGCAGCAAATCAAAAATTGTCTGCGTCGCTCCTGCAACCGGGGCATAGAACTCCCAACCCGGAAATACGTTCACGCCACCGGCACGAATCGCTCGCTCCACAATTTCTTCTGAGCCTTCGATTCGCTTGCCCGAAAGGCGCACATGGATCGCGCCGAGGATTTCTTCACTGACCGGCGTCTCGCTCAAAGGCAGCAGCAAAGCCTCTTCTGCGGGATCAGACGATCTCTGCGTTGCCGGATCGAACTTGCGTATCGACTCAATTTCGTCGCCGAAAAACTCGATGCGCAGAGGCCGTTCCGCTTCCGGCGGATAAACATCGAGCAACCCTCCGCGCAGCGCGTACTCTCCCGGCATTTCCACCACGTCTGACGACGTATATCCGACCGTGTTCAGATGTTGCAGCAGCGCATCAACATCCATCGTCTCGCTACGCCGTAAAGTTCGCGCCAGTCCTGTGTAGTAAGCCGCCTCGCGCAGTCGCGTCGCCGTCGCGGCAATCGGAGCGACCACAATCGACGACGCGCCGGTCGCAATTCGCCACAATCCTGAGGCACGTTCTTCCTGGATTTCAGGATGGGGCGACAAATTCTGAAAGGGCAATACGTCGTAGGCTGGCAAACTGACGATGGAATCAGGATCACGCCCGCCGATCAGCTCGTGGAAAGCCTGCAAGACCGGAACGTAATCCTCCATCGTGCGGTTGTCGGCAACGACGAAAATCAGCGGCCGGTCAGCGGCGCGCTGGAGCAAAGTCAACAACAAAGATTTGG
>JAJPHW010000058.1 GCA_021325035.1 Terriglobia bacterium | reverse complement strand
GTGGCGGCGCGTGGACTCGAACCACGGACCTACGGATTATGAGACCGTCGCTCTAGCCACCTGAGCTACGCCGCCATAGTAGAGACAAACCATTATTTTATCAGACGAGAAGTGCTTGTCTGGCTCATACTTCTCCGATGATCTCTCGCGCATCGGAAGCTGCAAACTGCCGGGAATTGATTTAATCTGACAGCCTGGAGGCATGACTATGGAGATCCTCGGCGTATTTTTTCTGCCATTCTTCGGTTTCGGGTTCGTGATGTACTTCATTCCTTCGATTATTGCTCTGGCCAAGAGCAAGCCCAACACACTGACGATTTTTCTGATCAATTTCTTTTTGGGCTGGAGCTTGATTGGGTGGGTTGTCGCACTGGTGATGGCGGTGCGGAATGAAGCGCCTCCGGTGCGGGCCTAACCACACATGAAAACGATTGCCGTGATTCCGGCGCGACTGGCTTCGACGCGGCTGCCCCGAAAAATGTTGCGCGAGATTGGCGGCGAGATGTTGATCTCGCGCGTGTATCGCGCCGTGCGGTCGTCGCCGCATTTAGCCGATGTGATTATCGCGACGGATTCGGATGAAATCATGCAAGTTTGCAAGGCGGAGGGATTTCATGCGCGAATGACTTCCTCTTCGCATCGCAGTGGGACGGAAAGAGTGAATGAGATTGCGCAGAGCGAAACCGCGGATGTGTATCTGAATATTCAGGGAGATGAGCCTCTGACGAGGCCGGAGCACATTGCAGCATTGCTGGAGGTGATGAGCAAGCCGAATGTGCAAGTAGGCACGCTGATGACGAAGGCGGCGGAGGAGGATGTGAATAATCCGAGCGCGGTCAAGGTCGTGACTGATCTAGCGGGGAAGGCTCTGTATTTTTCGCGGGCGACGATTCCGCATGATCGGGATGGAACGAAGCCACGGTACATGAAGCACTTGGGATTTTATGGATATCGCAAAGCTGCGCTCGAAAGATTTTGCGCATGGCCCGAGTCGGCGCTGGAGCGCAGCGAGAGACTAGAGCAGTTGCGGTTTCTGGAAAACGGGGTTGCGATTGATGTAGGTGAGACACCGTTTGATACGGTCGGCGTGGATACAGAAGAGGATGTTAGAAGGGTGGAAAAAATTTTGCGGCAAAGTTCGTGAAAAAGCCCCGCTTCGCTCGACCGGACGGCTGCCCGCGGCTGTCCCCACATGGTTTATCTATACAGTTTTTCCTTCCCAGGCCAAAGCGGCTTCGACGCGGCGCGAAATTGATGGATGCGAGTGAAAGAGAAGTTCGACCAGGCGTGAGGGCGTCCGCTCGGCGAGGTTTTGTCCTGCCAGCTTGTTCATCGAAGAAATAAACGGCTCGATGCTGTTGATGGAAGAGAAGGCGTAGCGGTCGGCTTGGCGCTCGTTGTAGCGCGAGTAGGCGTTGAGCGCGGGCATGAGCAGGAAGCCGAGAACTGTCGCCACGAGCGCGAGCAGGGGCAGGTTGGCGAAGTCGGAGAGCGTTTCAAACATGTGCAGGCGATCCACGGCATAGTGCAGAGCCCAGTTAGCGGCCCAGAAACCAATGAAGGAAGTTAGGGCCTGAACGCCGATGCTCTTCAGAATGTGCTTGTGGACGTGATGGCCGAGTTCGTGGGCGAGTACGGCTTCAATTTCGTCGGGTGAATAATTATCGAGCAGCGTATCGGCGAGAATGATGCGGCGAGTGCTGCCGAGCCCGGTGAGGGCGGCGTTGGCCTTCTTGGTTTTTTCGGAGAGCCGCCAGCGATAGACACCGCGGACGCGGGTTCCAGCGCGCTCGCCCAGAACTATAAGCCGGCGCTTAAGCTCCTCATCATCGAGCGGTTCGAATTTGTAGAAGATAGGGAATAGAACTACTGGGGCGATTTGCGCCATGAGCACAAATAATCCCATGAAGGCGGCCCAGGCGATGAGCCACCAATGCTCAGGAAACTGGCGAAGAATAAAGTAGAGCACTTCGACGGCGACGCCGCCAAGGAGCACTCCGACAAGAAATCCTTTTACCTCGTCGAGGAGCCAGGAACGTAATTTCTGATTGGAAAGCTGGAATTTGTGTTCGAGACGGAATCCGTAAAAGTCGAGACCAAAGCCCAGGATTTTACCTACCAGCAAAAGCATGACCAGATAAAAGAAAACGGCCAGCGAGTAGTTTTGGAAAGCGGCGCGATAGGAAAGGTCACGCAGGGAGCTGGTCCATCCCGTGGCGAGCAAGACGACGAGCAGGGCGAGGCCCAGGACGAAGTCCAGAATGCCCAGCCAGCGCTGGATGCGGTTATAACGGGCTGCGCCCGGTGAATCCGCGGGAGTGGGGGGAGTTCCCATGGTTGCTTTCATTATGACCTAAGGGGCAGCAAAAACGGGAGATTGTGACAAAATCAGAGGTGTATCCAGCGAGTGGCAATTTCCCGAATGAACCCGCAACTTACTATACGTCAAGCAGTTGCCGCCGATGTGCCCGCACTTCGGGCATTGATTGAAATGAGCGTGCGTGAGTTGCAAGCTGGGGATTACACGCCTCTGCAACTTGAGTTGGCGCTGCTTAAGGTTTATGGCGTGGACAGCCAATTGATTGAGGATGGGAGCTATTTTGTGGTGGAGTCAGAGCGTTTGATTGTGGGCTGCGGAGGCTGGAGCAAGCGTAAAACTTTGTACGGCGGAGATGTTTGGGCTGGGCGGGAAGACTCCTTGCTGGATCCGAAGAAAGACGCAGCGAAGATTCGGGCGTTTTTTGTGCATCCGGAGTGGGTAAGGCGGGGGATCGGCGGAATGATTCTGGACGCGTGCGAGAAAGCAGCGATTGAGGCGGGCTTCCGGAGACTAGAGATGGGCGCGACGCTGACGGGTGTTCCGTTTTACCGGATGAGAGGGTATGCCGAGTTGGAGAAGCTGGCTGTACCGCTGGGCGAAGGCGAGGAGTTGCCGATTGTGAGGATGGCAAAAGAAATTTAGCTGCTAGTTAGCTGCGCTCGACCGGGCGGACGAGGCGTCCGCCCCTACGAGTGTTGTTAAGCTTTCACGAATTTTTCTGCGCTGGCGAGAATCTCGCTGACTAATTCTGGCGAAGCGGCTTCGACGTAGATACGCAACAGCGGCTCAGTTCCAGAGGCGCGTAAAAGAACCCATGGTTCGGCGCCGTTGTTCGGTTGCGGTGCGTCAAGATAGAACTTAATTCCATCGAGATTGAATTTCTTTTTCACGGCATATTTGCCGAATTGCGTGGTGGACTCTGCGGCGGCGCGACGAATCGCGTTCTGCTTAATATCGTCGGAGATATGAAGATCGCTACGACCGTAATAGTGCGGGCCAAAGTCGCGTTGCAAATCGGCAACGAGCTGCCCTAACGGCTTTTTCTCTTCGGCCATGACATTGGCGAGGAGAAGCGAATTCAGAATGCCGTCACGTTCGGGGAGGAATCTCCCATAGCCGAGGCCGCCGGATTCCTCTCCGCCGAGGACGATTTCGTGTTCCATCATGAGGTCAGCGATGTATTTGAAGCCGATGGGGCACTCATACAACTTGCGCCCGTTTTTTGCTGCGATGCGATCAATCATGCCGGTGGTATTGAAAGCGCGGACGACTGCGCCCGGCCACTTCTTGCGTTCGACCACCCAGCGCAGAAGAATGGAAATAATTTTGTGGGAATCAACGAAAGCGCCATCTTCGGTGACTGCGCCAATGCGGTCAGCGTCACCGTCGGTGGCGAAACCGGCCTGGCATTTTTCTTTGACGACAGTTTCTTGCAGCAGTGCAATGTGCGGCTGAATCGGCTCAGGATTGATGCCGGGGAATAAGGGATTCATCTCCTGACGTATGGCGACGTGCTGAATATTGTGATCGCGAAAAATCTGCGTGAGCACGCCACGGCCTGCACCATACATGCAATCAATGGCGAACTTGAAATTGGCTTTGGCGATGAGATCGAGATCCGCAAAGCTGCAAATCGCTTTGATGTAAGCCTGCTTCAGATCAACTTCTTCGATGGGTGCAGAATTGCCAGCCGATTTTACGGGGGGATCATCTTTGAGTTCGGCTTCGATAGCTTTCATGATGGCGGGCGTGGCCGATCCGCCGAATTTTCCCTTGAACTTTACGCCATTCCAGTTCCAGGGATTATGGCTGGAGGTGATAACTATTCCGCCCGCTGCGCCCTGACTCTTGACCGCGTAAGAAATGGCCGGCGTGGGCGTAGTATCATTCGTCAGCTTGACGGGAATGCCGCTGGCAGCCAGGACTTCCGCGGCCATGAGAGCGGCGCGTCCGGAGGCAAAGCGCGTGTCGTAGCCGACGATGACGCCGTGTTGGGGGTTCTCATGCTTGTTGACGTATCCGGCGATCGCGGCCGAGACGCGGCGCACGTTGTCAAAAGTGAAGTCTTCAGCGATGATCGCTCGCCATCCGTCGGTGCCGAATTTTATGGGTTGGGCCATGATGAATTTTGTTATACGAGCTTGTGCAGTTTTTTCTCGTCAAGATACTTCACGATTTTCCCTACGTCCTGCGCATGGGCGCGGGTGGTGATGAGCAATGCGTCGCCGGTTTCTACGACGACCAGATCATTCACCCCAACCGCGGCAACGAACTTTCCGGGTGCGTGAATGTAGTTGCCCTGAGCGTTCAAGGTGAAGGTGGCGTCACTGGCGATGACGTTGTCGTGCATCGGGCGAGTCTTGGCGGTGTGATGCTCATGCAACGCAGTCCAGGAGCCGAGATCGTTCCAGCCGAAATCGGCGGGCAGACAATACAGGTTCGATTTGCCTATGCCTTTAGCGGAACGAGGCTCGAGCACAGCGTAGTCCACACTGATGTTTTCGCACTTGGGATAGAGCTTCTTAAAGGTCGCCGCAAATTTCTTTGTGCCGAAGCTGGCCGCGATTTTTTCCAGAATGACGGCAGTGTTGGGCAGATGCTCGCGGAGGGCATTGGCCAGCGTCTTCGCGCTCCACAAAAACATGCCGCTATTCCAAAAATAATTTCCCGCCCGAAGAAAAGCGGCAGCTCGCTCGGCATCAGGCTTCTCGGTGAAGCGGCGGACTGAAAAAGCTTCACCAGAGTTGCTTCCCGGTTCGACTTCGATATAGCCATAGCCGGTTTCCGGGCGATTGGGCTGTATGCCGAGGACAACGATATTTTCACCAGCGGCGGCGATGGCAATGCCTTTGAGCAGCGTTACGCGATAATGTTTGGCGTCGGCAATAACGTGGTCGGAGGGGAATAATCCAATGACGGCGTTCGGGTGAGTGCCTTCGAGCAAGAATGCTGCGAGACCGATGGCAGGAGCGGTGTTGCGCGCAGCTGGTTCTGCCAGAATTTTCTTTTTATCGAGCTTCGGGACTTGCCGAACAATTTCGGCATGAAGGTGCTCGTTGGTGATGACCATGAAATTCTTCGCAGGCGCGAGTGGCAGCAGGCGAGCGACGGTTTGCTGCATCATCGTGTGCTTGCCGTCGAGGGCGAGAAGCTGCTTGGCGCGCTTCTTGCGGCTGAGCGGCCAGAAGCGCGTGCCACGGCCTCCGGCGAGAATGACAGGATGGAATTCGGGTTTGGACATTGATTTCTATTAAATCACGCGGCTTCCCATTAAAGCAGATCCCTATACCATTCAAATTCAGGTGATCGGCCGCCGCTCCTCGCAAGGTTCCTCGCCCCGCTGGGAAAACGCGGGACTCGGAATGACAAGAGCAACTTCTATTGATGCTGGTCAACGTCGAAAGTGGTCCTCACCGCTAAAGCAGGTTCGGAATGGCAAGGTTGCAGGGCTACATGCGGGTCGCGGGTTCGGTAAGCGGTATGCCTGGAACGTAGGCTTTCAAAACTTCTACGATCCACTGCGGGCGAACTGAAAATTCTTTTAACGACGCAGGAATGACGACGGCGTCGCCCTTGGTCAAAGTGACTGGCTCGGCATCGGGAGATTCGATGAGAGCACAGCCTTCAACGGCGACGAGAATTTGTGCAGACGATTTGCCGGAATCGTCGTGCGTATTAAACCGCTGCGAATCCTTCATCTCGAACATATCTACTGCAAAATACGGCGCGACAATGAGTACAGAACGACGATTGCGGCCGTCTTCTTTTGGCGCAGGGCGAAGCACTTTGCCCGAAGCGACTTTTTCTTTGATGGCGGCAATGCCCTTTTCCAAATGAAGCTCGCGGGGGCGGCCATAGTCATAGAGACGGTAAGTTGTGTCTGATTGTTGCTGAGTCTCGACGATGACCGAACCAGGGCCAAGCGTGTGTACCGTACCGCCGGCTACGTAAATCATTTCACCTTGAAAGACGTTAATCCAGTTGAGCAATTCTTCAGCACGATTTTCTTTGATGGATTGCGCAAATTGCTCGCGAGTGACGCCCGCTTTGAGTCCAAGGCCAATCTGCGCGCCCGGCTTGGCATGAGCTACATACCAACACTCGGTTTTGCCGCAAGGCTCACCTACAGCTTTCGCGCCAGCATCATCGGGATGCACCTGGACAGACAACTTCTCAGCAGGAAAGAGAAACTTGAGTAGCAAAGGAAAACGATGGGGATCAGCTGGAGCATTGCCAACAAGCTCCGGACCCAACTCTTTGCTTAGTTCTGCGAGCGAACGGCCTTTGAGCGCGCCATTTGCAACTCTGCTGTTGTCCCCGGTCAGCCAGGATTCGCCGATTTTCTGATCGAAATGATGATTGGGATAAATGGGCGCGAGGTCTGTCGTCCCCCAAGGGCGGGGATCGAACATCGGCGACATGAGCAACGGATAAAGTTTAGGCATTTTGCTGGACAGCCAAGGGCAGCTGTCCCCACACAAGCAGGTTTAACTTACAAGCTCGTCAGAAATTTCTTCATCCGCTCCAGACCACGGTCGAGTTCTTTGATTGAAGTCGCATACGAGACGCGGATGTGCTCGTGCGTTCCGAAGCCCTCACCGGGGACGGTTGCGACGTGGGCTTCGCGCAGCAATTTTCCAGCGAGGTCAGAGGCCGTTTTCACACCGCCGCGACCGAGAAAAGCGGAGATATTGGGATAGGCGTAGAACGCGCCTTCGGGCAGTGTGCATTTCACATCGGGAATCGCGCGCAGGCCGGTGACGACGTGATCGCGGAGCTGAATGTATTCCTTTCGCATGTCCGCGACGCATTGCTGCGGACCACTTAGCGCCGCGACTGCGGCTTTTTGCACGATCGAAGTCGGGTTTGACGTGGATTGGCTTTGCAACTTCTGCATCGCACTAGTGACCGCAGCCGGAGCGAGCGCGTAGCCGAGACGCCATCCCGTCATCGCGTAGGTCTTCGAGAGCGAACCCAAAATCACCATGTGCTCTCGATATTCGTTAAGCGAGCCGACGGAAAATTGCTGGCCGGTGTAATTGAGATAGACATAACACTCGTCGGACAGCACCCAAATGCCGCGCTGGGCAGCCAGTTTGACGACAGCGTTGAGATCAGCAGGCGTCATCACTGCACCGGAAGGATTCGAAGGCGAATTGAGAATGATCACTTTCGTCCGCGGCGTGATCAAGCGTTCGATCATGGAAGCCGTGATGCGGAAATCTTGAGATTCCTCAGTTTCAAGCAGAACGCAGTTTCCACCCGCATAGCGCACGATGTCTTTGAACGACACCCAGTAGGGAACGGGCAGGATGACTTCATCGCCGTGGTCCACCAAAACTTGAACCGCATTGAAAAGTGCGTGCTTCCCGCCGACCGATGCAATGACTTCTTCGCGGCGGTAAGTAGAGCCGAAATCTTCGGCGTGCCGTTTGGCGATGGCGTCGCGCAACTCCATCGTTCCGCCGACTGCCGTGTACTTCGTAAAATTGGCGTTAATCGCCGCGATGGCCGCGTCTTTGATGTGCTGGGGTGTGGAGAAGTGGGGCTCACCCGCGCCGAAGTCCACAACGTCAATCCCCTGCTGGCGCAGCTTGTCAGCCTCGGCCACAACGGCCATGGTCGCGCTGGGCTCAATACGGTTGATGCGGTCGGTAAGTTTGACGGCGGGAATGGCTTCGGTCACTGGAGTCATTTTCTTTTTCCTGTTCTTTTTTCGTACTTGCTCGCGTTCTTGCCCGTGCGAGGGGATCTGGCGTTTCTCAATTTAATTGCAGGGTCAAGCTTTTCCTTAAGGCGCTGCTCCACCATGGGGGGAACCAATCCCTGAATCGATCCACCGAGCTGGGCGACTTCGCGCACCAGCCGGGAACTGAGATAAGAATACCGCTCCGCGGGCATCATGAAAACAGTTTCCAATTCAGGATGCATTTTGCGGTTCATAAGCGCCATTTGCAGTTCATATTCGTAGTCGCTGATGGCGCGTATCCCGCGCAAAATCGCAGTCGCTTTAACAGTGAGAGCATAGTCAACGGTTAGGCCATCAAAGGTTTCGACGCGAACGTTAGGAAAATCGGCAGTCATGGATTCGAGCATCAATTTACGTTCGGCGAGACTGAACAGAGGATGCTTCTCGGGATTTCGCAGAATCGCGACAATAAGTTCGTCAAAAATATTTGCGCCGCGCTCGATTAAGTCCAAATGCCCGTTGGTTGGAGGGTCGAACGAACCGGGATAAATGGCGACAATTCTTTTCAAAGGGCCTCGAGAGATTGAGAAACCCTGATTTTATGAGGTTAGAAAGCGGATGGCAACAGCGCCATCCGCTGGTGAGAAATTTATTTGGATCCAGCGGCCTCTTTTTGATATGAGCTGGAAAGCGTGCCCTTGGATTTTGCGATCGGCAGCATGGTCGGATAGAACTGAACGAAAGTTGTATCTACTGCGCCGTTTGCCGAGTGACAGCTGTAGCACTGCGCCTTCACCGGGACCATTTCGGCAGTTTTGTTGTCGTCGAAACCGAAAAACGCCCATTTGCCGGGAAATCGAGCTTCATCTTTTACATGGACTTCGAGGCCCATGCGCTCCGTCCCCTGATAGTTGCCTTTCTGATTGATCGAGCCTTTGCCTTCCGCGCCGCGGACTTCGAGGACGAGCATGGTTTTATCGGGCCATGTGCCGTTTTCGACGAAATACTTGTACGACTCCGGATTGACGAAGACATTGTCGAACATGTGATGGTCCATGCCTTGCATCGCTGGGCTGTAGCTCATGTCAAATCCGGTGCTGAGGTAAACCCATTCGCGATAGTTCTCCGGCAATTTCAGTTGCCCATTGGCGGTGTACTCAGGGCCGGAAGATGGCGCGGGAGTGGGAAACGGTACGAAGGAAAATAGCGTCACGAGAAAAAGCAGGAAGATTTTTGTGTGCGTCAGCATGCAGGCAGTATCGGACGATGTGGAAGTAAAGGCGAGGCCGCTGGCTGCAAGGAGCCGTCGATTCGCTGCTTTTTTGGTTTTTTAAGCTGCTCGTGGGCTAGGATTTCTTCATGGCGTTGATCATGGGGAAGCCTAATTGGCGACGATGGCTGTGGATCGCTGGCATCTGGTTTGCAGTCGGCCTGTTCGCGGCCACGCAGACAGTCTTCACCATGCGTTCCATTGGCATGCACCACGCGTGGACGCGATTGTTTTTCGCCTTGCTGATGGGATGGCTGCCCCTCATGTTCTTCACGCCCGCGGCGTTGCATTTGGAAAGACTCCATCCGCCGACGCAGTGGAAGACGAGTTTGTTCTGGCTGGTTCATCTGCCCGCATGTCTGGGCATCTGCTGGCTCGCGACAGCGTGGAACTCTGGCCTTGAGAAATGGCTTAATCCCTGGGCGCCGGATTACAACGCTGGTGAATTCTTTCGTTTGTGGCAGACGAAATTCGAGAATAATCTGCTTGCCTATTTCGTTCTTTACTCATCCATTCTAGCGATCGGTTACGGCATTGCCTCGCGGGAGCGGTTGGTGCGGAAGGAAATGGAATCGGCGCAACTCAATGAGCAGCTGTCGAAAGCACGGCTGCATGCGTTGCGCCAGCAGATTGAGCCGCATTTTTTATTCAATACGCTGAACGCGATTGCAGGGCTGGTCCGCGAGCAGCGCAACGATACTGCCATAAACATGATTGCAGGGCTGAGCAATTTTCTACGCCGGGTCATGCAGGATTCTGGCAGGCATGAAGTCACGCTGGGCGAGGAGATGGAATTTTTGCGCGAGTATCTCGACATTCAGAAAGTACGATTTGCCGAAAGGCTTGAAGTGAGTATGGATGTTCCCGAGGAGTTATTTCCGGCGCAAGTGCCGAGCTTGTTGTTGCAGCCCATTGTAGAAAATGCCGTGAAACATGGCATCGGCAAGCGGGCACAAGGCGGGGAGATTCTCATTTCGGCGCATCGTCTGAATGGCACACTGCGCATCGGCGTCTATAACGATGGGCCGGGTTTGCCACCGGATTGGGCGGAAGCATCACAGGGAATTGGAATTTCCAATCTGCGAACGCGATTGCAAAGTTTATACGGCAACGAGTTTCAGTTTGAGATGCGAAATCATCAACCCAGTGGCGTGGAAGCAGTGATTGCGCTGCCGTACATCGCAACGAAAAGCAAAGGGCAGTCGTGAGTGAGGCGCACAAAATCCGAACGGTCATTGTGGATGATGAACCGCTGGCTCGCAGCAATGTCGCGGTGATGCTCCGCAAAGATCCAGTAGTCGAGATTGTGAGTGAGTGTGGCTCTGGCAAAGAAGCCGTAGCGGAAATTCGGACGTTGAAACCCGAATTAGTTTTTCTCGATGTGCAGATGCCGGAGTTCGATGGATTCGATGTCTTAGAGGCGCTGGGCAAGGATTTGCCCGCGGTTGTGGTGTTCGTGACGGCATACGACGACTATGCGGTGCGCGCTTTTGAGGCGGGAGCGCTCGATTATCTTCTAAAGCCATTTGACAATGCGCGCTTCGAAACGGCATTAGCGCGCGCAAAAGATCGGATTGCACAAAGGAGGATTGCGCCGCGAGGTGCGAACCGCATCGCCATTAAAGATAAGGGGCAGATTCTCTTTCTGGATATCGCGGATATTGATTGGATTGAGGCGGCGGACTATTACGCCTGTCTGCATGTGGGCCAAAAATCTTACTTATTGCGTAGGAGCATGGCGGAATTGGAGCAGGAATTCGATGCGAACATCTTTTGCCGCATTCATCGGTCGGCCATTGTGAATCTCGAGCGCGTTCAGGCGCTTGCGCTCAATGCAGATGGAGAAAATGAAGTCGTATTGAATAATGGCGCCAAGCTACCCTTAAGCCGGCGCCATCGGAAAGACGTGCAAGCGCGTTTGATTGTGCCGCAAAATTCCCACTGATTTCTAGCGTTTCACTGCACTCTTTGCGTCGGTTCCAGTCGGCATAGTGGCCACGCGAGGAGCGGAATTCGGGGCGGGCATAGGAACAGGTTGTGCGACTGCTGGCGCAGGGCCTTGTGTTAGCCCCAATTGCTTGCGAACTCTGGCATCGAGCTTGGCCAGAATGTCTTTATTCTCTTTCATGAACTGGCGGGCATTCTCGCGGCCCTGGCCAATGCGTTCACCTTCATAGCTGTACCATGCGCCAGACTTTTCCACGATGTTGTTAGCCACAGCGATATCGAGCAAATCGCCTTCGCGAGAAATGCCCTCGCCATAAAGAATGTCGAATTCGGCTTCGCGGAACGGCGCTGCGACCTTGTTTTTGACCACTTTCACTTTCGTGCGCGAACCGATAACGGCATCGCCTTCTTTTATCGCAGCAATCCGGCGAATATCCACACGAACTGAAGAATAGAACTTCAACGCGCGGCCACCGGTGGTGGTTTCCGGGTTGCCGAACATGACTCCGATTTTTTCGCGAATCTGGTTAATGAAGATGAGACAGGTGCGGGATTTGGAAACTGTTCCCGTTAATTTACGCAGGGCCTGCGACATAAGACGCGCCTGCAATCCCATGTGGCTGTCGCCCATTTCACCATCGAGTTCGGCTTTGGGGACAAGAGCGGCCACGGAGTCCACCACCAAAACGTCAATCGCGCCGGAACGCACCAGCGCTTCCGTAATTTCGAGGGCCTGCTCGCCATAATCGGGTTGGGAAACGAGAAGATTGTCCACATCCACGCCAAGCTTCTTGGCGTAGCCGGGATCGAGCGCGTGTTCTGCGTCAACGAACGCAGCCATGCCGCCCATTTTCTGGGCTTCGGCGATAACTTGCAGTGTGATGGTGGTTTTGCCGGAGGACTCGGGCCCGAAGACTTCAATCACTCGGCCGCGGGGAAATCCGCCCACACCCAGCGCCGCATCGAAAGAAATCGCGCCCGTGGGAATCACGGCAATGGGGACAATGGCTTCTTTCGAGCCCAGCCGCATGATGGAGCCCTTGCCGAACTGTTTTTCAATCTGGGCAAATGCCAAATCAATCGCTTTGCTGCGCTCGTCCGCCATAAGTCTTTTCTCCGTGAAAATTAATAATTTCCTGATTGATGCGGATTATACATAGATTGATGAGCGAAGAAAAGGCGAATTACCCGAGAACTACAAAATATTTGTGGGAAAAGTGCCGAAATGGGAAACGTAGCGCTGAAGATCCTCGGGACAATGTGTATGTCAATCCCTTAGAAGCCTGTGCCCCAACAGGCAACGGAATCGTGTTTTCGATACTCAAAGCCATACGCAGCAAATAAGTCACCAATGAGCTCCAATTCAATGAATCGGAAAATCCTCGCCACTTTCATTTCAATGATTCTCTTTATGCCGGTCTTTTGCGGATTTTCAGCGCAAGCACAAACCTTTACAACGCTATACACCTTTACCGGTGTTCCAGATGGCTCGTATCCCACGGGAACCTTGGTCCGCGACAACAGCGGAAATCTTTACGGGACCACGCAAGGTGGAGGGAATTCTTCCTGTTTCAATGAGTTCATATACGGGTGCGGCACCATTTTTAGGGTTTCATCCAGCGGCAAAGAGACTATCCTGCACACGTTTACAAACACTCCTGATGGCGGCGGCCCCGTATCAGGAATGATTCTGGATAGCTCGGGAAATCTATACGGGACCACGAACTACGGCGGCACTGGACAAGCGGGAACGATTTTTAAGATTGATGCCGCCGGGAATTACAGTGTTCTTTATAACTTCCAGAGCAACGGCAACCAAGGCCAATACCCAATCGGGCCGCTGATTCGCGATTCGAGCGGCAATCTGTACGGCACAACTTCGGGAATCGGCGGGTCTGGTTGCGGATGCGGGAACGTATTCAAGCTCGATACTGCAGGAAATTTAACGGTGCTTTACACCATGACAGGGTTCTATGATGACGGTAGCCAGCCACTCGGTCAGCTGTCGCGCGACGCTGCCGGAGATTTATATGGGACCGATAGCGCTGGCGGCGACGGCTTCGGAATCATCTTCCGAATTGACTCAAAAGGATCAGAGCACATCCTTTATAGCTTCAAGAACTTGTCTGATGGAGAGAATCCCTGGTCAGGCTTGTCACTGAATGCGCAAAAGAAAAGCGCGATCGGCACCACATACTCCGGCGGAAAGAACCGAGCCGGAACCGTTTATCGCGTAACCATCGGTGGTGCCCTAACTCCCTTGTATTCGTTCAGCGGCGGAAGTGACGGCGGGAACCCGGCCTACGGAACTCTCATCCAGGACAACGCCGGCAATCTCTACGGAACTGCTTCGCAAGGCGGCATTCAAAACAATAATTGCCAGGGCTCTTCCTGCGGCGTGGTGTTCGAGCTCTCGCCCAATGGTTCTGGCGGATATGTCGAAACAATTCTGCATAGTTTTACGGGCGGGACAGACGGGTCGAATCCGATCGGCGGACTCATCATGGATTCAGCTGGAAATCTGTATGGAACTGCCGCTAGCGGGGGGCCGAACGCGAGTGGAACGGTCTTCGAGATTACACCGTAAGATTTATAAGATTTTTCAGGAGCAAGTATGTCGGGAAAGAAATTTGTGCAAGTTCTTGTCTTAATTGGCCTCGCGTCGTGGGCACAAGCCCAGACTTTCAAGATCATTCATCAGTTCGATCATGCCAACGGCTCTTATGCCCAGGGAAGCTTGACCTATTCCGCCGCGGGTACATTCATGGGCATGACGAGCCATGGCGGGGTTGCGGCTAATAACGGAACAATATTTAGACTCACGACGACCGGACACGAAACAGTTCTACATAATTTTTCGGGTAAGGATGGGGCTTACCCGTATCTCGGAAGTTTGATTAAGGATGCCGCTGGCAATTTCTACGGCACCACCTGGTACGGCGGGGATCTTTCATGTGAAGGCGGCGAAGGGTGTGGCACGGTATTTAAAGTGGACCCGAGCGGCAATGAAACGGTTCTGCATAATTTCGAAGCGCAGAATGATGGTCAATTCCCTCTTTCCACCCTCGTCCTTGATCCTTCCGGCAATCTTTACGGCACGACCAGCAGCGGGTTTGGCTATGGCCCGAATGGCCTCATATTCGCAGTGAATTCCACGACTGGCGCCGAGAGTGTGATCTATCAATTCGGGGGCGCGCCGGATGGAAGCTATCCCGAGGCGGGGATGGTGCGAGACTCCAGCGGGAATCTTTACGGGACGACCGCATTCGGAGGATCTGGAGCCGGTTGTGGCGCTGACGGTTGTGGCACGGTATTTGAATTGTCGCCCAGCGGCAATGGTTGGAAAGAGACTATTCTTTACAGTTTTCAGGGTGGAAATGACGGAGAACTTCCGGAAGCGCTGATTCGTGATGCGGCGGGTAATTTGTACGGTGCAACCAATGTAGGCGGAGGATCTTCTTGCTACAACGGCGCAGGCTGCGGAACGGTCTTCAAACTGAGTCCAAATTCAAATGGAAGTTGGACCGAAACTGTCCTTTACCGCTTCACGGGCTTTCCCGGAAATGATGGAGCATACCCTTACGGTCAGTTAGTCCAGGACGAGGCGGGCAATTTGTACGGCACTACTTACCTGGGAGGAGGGTCGAACGCTTGCCAGGGTGTTATCCCCAATGGATGCGGTACTGTATTTAAAATTGATTCGACCGGAAAGGAAACCATACTGCATAAGTTCCGCTTGACTGACGGGGCATATCCTTATGCAGGTTTAACTTTGGATCCAAGCACTTCGACACTTTATGGAATTACAGCTTCGGGCGGGGGGCCCGGGCAAGGCGTTGTCTTCACGATTAGCCGCTGAACACACTCATTGCCGAGACGAATGTATCACTGCAGTTCCAATGGGCGATTGAACTGCCTTTACTTGCTGGGCAAGCGCGGTTTTTTTCGGCGTTCGATTCGTGGCTTCTCGGTCGTCGATTCCGAGTCGGCTTGGACAACCACATCCACTTCTGCGCCTGCTTTGAGTGCGACCTCTTTGCCATTTTCATCATGCAAAGTATTTTCGATCCGGATTTCCCGGTAGAGATTGTCCGCACGTTCCACTGAAACCTGCGCCTTTTCGGGTTCACCCGGATAGGGGCTCTTGATGAGCTTCTCGACTTTACCCGGCAATGTTACTGCAGCCTTGCCGGATGCATCGGATTTTTCGTTCATCAGAATCGCTTCTCCTCTCATTTTTGGGATAGCTGACCATCACCAATTTGCGCATCCGAAGTACATCTTTGCGGATTGTCATTCGCAACTCCCGCAGGATTCTCTTCCACGATGCGCTATCTTCAGCCTCGATTGCTTCATGACACAGTTTGAGTACGAACTCCTCGTGTGTGGGCATGACTTTCCGTCCTAAAAGAATGACGATTGGATGCGTAAAAACGCAAAACGTTATCTACAGAGAATTACTGAGAATTGGCGCATTCGGGCTGTGTGTCGCGTATAAATCAGATGTCGGCGGCGTTTTATTCTTTCGCGCTTTCGGTCTTGCCCTTCGAGCTACGGGAATCTTTCTTCTTCTGTTTCTTGACTTTCTTCGGCTTCGGCTTTGTTGCAGATTTCTCCGCATCCTGCTTTTGCTGTGCCTGTTGTTGCCGCTGGGCCTGATTTTGCATTTGTGTCCAGAGCGGTTGCTGGCCGGGTGAGCCAGGGGCAATAAAAGCGGCTATCAACAGCGAAAGCAAAATCTGCGCGGAGGCCGAAGGCGGACGCATGCGAACTTCCTTAACCGAAATATAGCATTGCCGCGACCGCAATGGCAGAAACGATGGCCCGGCCCTGATCGCGTGTCTCCTATTTCTGGGCGGATAGCCCCGCCGTGCCTCCAAACAATGTCGCCGTTCTTGTATTCGTAGGCGTAATGCTCACGCGTTTGAGCGCGCTGTCGTCTTGCAATAGAACCAAAAGGTTGTTATCGGTGCCGGGTTGCCAGGTTTCTTTGGTGAAACCGGACGTACTCATGGGGAAGCCTTCAATAACCGCTTTCCCATCGGCAAAGACCCGCACCATCCCCTGATTCATGTTTCTGGTCCAAAAGAGATGGTTGCCATCGCTCGAAAAAGTCAGATTGGCATAGTAACCCGACGGCCCGAGGCGAACTGCCTTGTCATCCAGACAAACATAGAGGTCATTCCCTGCCGCCGGATTTGTCGAGCGGCATAGATAAGCAATGTGTTTGCTGTCAGCGCTCCAGATATAAGGGCGCGTGTTGAGGTTTGTCAGGGTTCCGTTATTGATTGGCGAGTAGGCAGTCTGGGCAACACCGTCCACATAAAGGACCGGACCGTTGCGATCGCGCATTACAAAGGCATAATGCGAGGCGTCAGGACTGAAGCTTAAAGTGGTTGCTTGACCTGCGCGGGGATCCACATTGGGAAATTTAAGAATTTGACCGTCCATGGTGACGAATGCCATTCCAGTGGTCGCGACGTGGCCGCCGATGGGAGCAAATATAGTTTCGGTCCACCCCGGAAGTCGTTCCGATTCCTGCCCGCCGAAGACAAGATACCTGGCCCCGGTGCTCGTGTCATAGGACTGATAGAAAAGCTTGGAAGAGTCCGCCGTGTAAGCCAGACTCGTCACCGTGGGATACTCCAGACCTTTCTTGCCATCCGAAATGACATATTCCCGGTGATTCGCGTTTTGATAATGCGCAGCATAATGCTTGCCGTCGGGACTGATAGTGACGCCGCTGATGTTGCCGGCGACCTCGCTACCGGGCACTTCTTTGCCACCAACCACAAGAAACTGCACCGGCGGGTTGACGTGTAGCCGCGACACCACAGCAACGACCATATTGCCTACGGGCGGGATAAACAGCCGCGCATAGTCCACACGCATGAAGGGCTTGCCATCGAGCAAGAATTCCTGCACTGAGCCGATTCTTGGATCGGGAACTCGTACCGTTCTCATCGTGTATAGGTGTTGGCTGTCTGCACTCCATTGCGGCGATCCGGAGTCATAAGGGGCCGGCTTGCCGTCAATCCACAATTTTCCAGGCTCAGCATTACGGGGATCGGGATTGCTGACGAAATAGGCAACATGATTTCCGTCTGGGCTGAAGGCATAATTGCGGAGGTCGCCGTCGGCCCCAAGCGGAGTTGCCTTTCCATCAAAGACGAAACGATTGCTGGTATGGCTTGCGTCAACGCTTACGCTGCTGGTGTAGAACACATGCTGGCTGTTCGGGGTAAATCCGAGGCGGCAGCTGTCTCCGTTCATAAATCCGTTGACAGTCTCGGAGCTGCGCACAAGCTCTTTGCCGTCAACCATGACAACCCATTGATTTCCTTGTTGGCCGCAATAGGCGTAGCGGGTTCCATCTGGGCTGAAAACCACCGGATGTCCTCCTCCGCCTTCCATGAATAACTGGTCAAACTTCGGCCCCGCAACACCGTCATAGATAATTACGGCGCGGCTGCCGGCATGCGACACCGTTGCCACGTGGATGCCGTTCGGGCTGACCGCGACGGCAGCGCCTTGTTCGAACGGGGCCATGACGACTGGATCAATCTTTGTCCCAGCCGGGGGAGTGAACGGGCCGGTGTCGTCGCCTTGAGCGTTGCCCTGTGAGGGCTTCTGGCCCGGCTTCTGCGCTACCTGCGGCGCGGACTTCTGCTGGGGCTGGCTCTGCTGTTGGGCCTTTTGCGCCTGCGCCTTGATTTTGTCCCAAACGCTCTGCGCGTTGGCGGCTGAGGGAAAAGCGCCGACGATGAGTACGAGTATCACAACCAGGCCTTCAACTTGCCCTCTGCCGCAGCAACTGTTTCGCATGGTTTTCTCCAACCGCCTGAAATTGATCGCGCAACACCAACAAAGCGAAAACTAAGCCGGGAATCGCGAAGGCCCCGCTATATCACATTGCGTAAATACGAAGGGAAAACCGTCACGGAGGCAATATTTTCCGGCCGTACGGGGATTCCAGGAGCATTGTTTTCGGGGAAGGTCTGGGTCTACGAGTGGCCGCCGCCTCCCAAAATTCCACCCGTGGTAAAATCAGGCACTCGTAGTGCTATTGAATCGCGAAACGTCCTGCGATTTTCCACGCAAACTAAGAACGGGTTGAAACCATTGCCGCAAAAATCTTCAAAGAATCCGAGCATCACCTACGCCGACGCCGGGGTGGATATTGACCGCGGCAACAAGACCAAGAAGCGCATTAAATATCTTGCGCACAAGACCTTTACCAAGGGTGTGCTGAGCGAAATCGGCGGGTTCGGCGGCCTATTTGCCATCGACAAAACCAAGTATCAGGATCCTGTGCTGGTCTCCAGCGTGGATGGTGTGGGCACCAAACTCAAAGTCGCGTTTGAGATGAAGCTGCATTCCACCATCGGCGCCGATCTGGTGAACCACTGCGTCAACGACATCGCGGTACAAGGTGCCGCGCCCATGTTCTTTATGGATTATCTGGCCACGGGCAAGCTCGAACCGGCCGTTGCCGAACAGATCGTCGAAGGCCTTGCCGACGCCTGCAAGCACAATGGATGCGCCCTGATTGGCGGCGAAACCGCCGAGATGCCGGGGTTTTATCCTGAAGGCGAGTACGACCTGGCGGGCTTTATTCTCGGCGTGGTCGAACGCGAAAAGATCATTACCGGGAAAAATGTCCAGATTGGCGACGTGATTCTGGGGCTTGCGTCCAACGGCCTCCACACCAACGGATATTCACTGGCCCGCAAACTATTATTTGAAGTTGCCGGTTACACGCCGGATTCGTATGTGAACGAGTTGAAGGGCAAAGTTGGCAATGAGTTGATGCGTACACACAAGAGCTATTGGCCGGCCATCAAGCGGCTGGTGGATGCAGACTGCGTGTCCGCCCTCGCCCATATCACCGGCGGCGGTATCACCGAGAATTTACCCCGCGTTCTGCCAAAGGGCGTGGCGGCTTCCATCGAATTGGGCACATGGCCAGTGCAGCCGATTTTTGAGCACTTACAGCAACTGGGGAATGTTCCTCAGGATGAAATGCTGCGAACTTTCAACATGGGCATCGGCATGTTGCTCGTGGTTCCCACCGAGAAGTTCAAAAAAGCTCAGACGCTCTTGGATCGCGCCGGAGAAAAATCCTTCACTGTCGGCAGAATCGTGAAGGGCGACAGAAAAGTGATGTACACATAGAGCGAATACAGCAAAGCATCCGCCTTATCTAAGCTATTCCTAATCTTCTTGCGTCTTTTCTAGTTAACTGAACGCTAAGTATCGAAGCACTGGCTTTTCGGTTCAGCTCGGAAAGGGCTTCGTCGACCGAGCTTCGCGAAATATACAAGTCGTTTTCTAGAAAATGCCGCAGCTGTTCCGGGTTTGTGAAACGTCTGGAAGGAACTGCTCCCCCAGTTCCCGTGTATGGTGCGAAGATCACCGAATAGCGACTGTTACTGGGAGCTTTGCTGTACTGAACAATATGGACCGCACCTTCAGTAATACCTCTTAAGTCTCTCTCGAGAGCTTTGACGCTCGGATCTTCGGGGCTCTTGAGAAAAACGCGACGGATTGGAACATCTTGATAGATACCAGCTTCCTGCAGTACTTCGATGACTCGTGCGTAGGCCTGACGTGGACCCTTGGTGTCGTACCAAGGAGTTGCTATTACCAACTGCCACTCATCAAGTTGAGGGACGTAGTTCAACTGACACAGAGTCACTGGGACTTTTGCCAGGCTAAGAGCCGATAGTACTGAACCTTCCATTTCAAGATCGCTTTTTACCAGTGTTGCCTTATCCACGTCAGCACTCCATCCTGACCTGTAATAGCCGCATGCAGGTCTTTACCTCTCAGGCCGGAAGTTCTATATCTAGCTTGCTCGGTCCAACCCTTAACAACGCCCCAATTTGCCGCTAGCCTAGTATTAGTTTGCATATCATTCTCGAGCTTTGTGTCGAGTTCTGCAATTTGAAGCAGATTGGTCAAGTTGTGCTCGTATAACTTCTGCACGTACTTGACCTTTGGAGGGAATTCGTGTCGCCTTGTTTGCTTTGCGATACATGCCTTAAGGGCACACTCGACTGCATATCCGCCGAGATAATATGCACCAATTTGGTTTCTGCTTCTTACCAAGGCACCCGCTTCTTTGGATCGCAATTCAGCTAAACGCTGAAAATCCTTGCGAGTTAGCGGAAGATCTCTCATCCAAGTACGAATAAGTAAAATAAATCGTGAGCTTTCAGATTATAGACTTCTGAGTTTGGTGGCCGGGTGAATTCGCTACCTCTTTAGCAAATCTACTGGCTCTCTCACATCCGTCACCCGGAAATACTTCGCGATCACAGGATATTTCTTTGCCACAGCCTCATACATCGCATACGCAACATTGCGATAAGAAAAGTGCCCCGCGGGCCCGCTGCGTAGTTCGGAGATGTAAAGCGCCTCGGCGAAGTCCATTTTGAAGAGCGTTCTCTTGCGAAAGCCAAGGGGAATGGCGTAATGCGCCTCTTCTTCGGCTTCAACACCCCCAGATTTCCCCAATCGCTCTACGGCATTCGCGGTGCGCTGCATCGTGCTTTCATAATTTGTACGCGCACCAGCGGCTTCGAGCTCTTCGGGAACGTCATAGCCGTGCTTGGTAGTGAATTCCTGCTCAATCTGTACGCAGCGGCGATGACGGTGCATGTCGCGGAAGCCGCCAATATCCATGAGGATGTCGAAGCGGAATTGCTGGCCCGCATGAAACGCTCGCAACAGTTCGTCATGTTTGCCGCGATGGCGCAGGCCGAGATCAATAATTTCGCGGCGGAGCGCGTCTCCTGCTGCGCGCATCGTCTCTCGAATTTGCCGATAGGAATAATGCGAATGCTGATAGATCAACGTCGTCGCAAGTTCAACTTCCAAATCGTCTTGATCAAGCAGATCAACAGCCGGAGCAGAATCTATCGCCGCGTTTTTCATGAATTCGGCAGCTGCCTGCCGCAACTCGCGCCGCGTTTCGATTTCATAGCCATTCGGGTCGGCATATTTCACCAGGGTTGGTGCAACCCGGACTTCGCGAAGCAATTCCTGTTCTGCTCGCACGGCCAATTCCGGCGAAATCGCGCGAATCTCTCCCACCAACTTCGTCAGCGACTCGCGATTCACGTTGTATGCGGGATCGAGTGCTGCCGCTTTGAGCAACTCTCCGAGGTGCCGGACTTCTTTATGGGTGTGCGAAAGCAATCGCGCAATCTGCGTTTCCAAAGTTCGCGCATTGACGATCTGCCCCAGGGAGGTATTCGCCGACAAAGGCAGCAGATAGCGCGAAAAATCAAAGGCCCGCGCCCGCAGTGTGCGCTCGTAGGCGTCCTGCTTCATTTCCTCCGGCTTCGGAGTGATGCTGGCCAGATACACAAACATCTTTTCCGAAAGCGCTTCGTATTCTGCGAATAATCCAGAAATCGTTTCACGATAGAGCTTCTGAGCCTCTGTATCCCCGCCAAATTCGGGCGTGTAATACCCGCTCTTCTTGAAATCCTGATAGCGGGTCGAGCGTTCCTGGCCATCCCAGCGGGTTTCGTCAGCTACCGCAATTGCGGCCAAGATGGAAAGCTTCTCGACGGCCATAGCGATGTGCGCCAGGTCGGCAATGGACCGGTGACCATACTGAAAATAAAAAGTGTTGAGAAATTTCTCGGCTTTCTGCGAGCTGATTTCTTTCAACGACTCTTTCATCGAGAGTGCCGAGCGCGAATATTTCGCCATCGCGTATGCCTGAACTTCCGGCTCGACGCCATAGACGGCAAAGACTTCCACCGCTGGTTTTGCGGAGGGATGGTTCCCGTTGGAATTGGACACTTCACGCACTTCAGCCATTAAAAACCTCGAAAAAAGAAGGAACTCGAATCTTAATTGTGGTGATTGCTTCCGCGCAATCGCTGGAATTCGGTCAACTGCATAGTTCCATTTATAATCAAGCCTCATGACTTCAGAAGCAAAATCACTTTCAGGCCGTGTAGCTTTTGTCACCGGGGCCTCGCAGGGAATCGGGCATGCCTGTGCTTTGCGTTTGGCGCGCGATGGAGCCGCTGTCGCTGTCGCGGCCCGCAATGAATCCAAGCTGGAAGAGTTGGTCCAGCAAATCACGGTCGCAGGCGGCCAAGCCGCCAAGTTTGTCCTGGATGTTGCCGAAGAAGAACAGATCAAAACCGCTTTCAAAGCGGCCATCAGCCAATTCGGCAAAGTAGATATTTTGGTGAACAACGCCGGCATCACCCGCGATCAGCTCGCGATGCGCATGAAGCGGGCAGACTGGGACGCGGTCATCAACACGAACCTGACGTCCGCGCATCTTTGCACGCAGCAGGTCATTGGTTCCATGCTCAGGCAGCGTTGGGGACGCATCATCAACATCACCTCAGTCTTCGGGCAGATGGGCCAGGCGGGGCAGGCGAATTACGCCGCCTCCAAAGCTGGATTGATCGGCCTGACCATGGCGATGGCTCGCGAGTTGGCCTCACGCAATATCACTTGCAATGCAGTGGCACCGGGATTTATCGAAACAGCGATGACCGCCAATCTGGGCGACGCCCTTAAGCAGGACGCGCTCAAGATGATCCCACTCGGCCGTGTCGGCACGCCCGAAGAAATTGCCAGCGCCGTGGCATTTCTTGCCTCCGACGAGTCCTCTTACATTACGGGTCACGTGTTGAACGTGAACGGCGGCATGTTGATGGGGTAGCTGTCATGACGGTTGTTCCGGCACAATCGGAGGAACAAATCGTTCAAGTGCGCCAGCTCTTCGTCGAATACGCAGAATCGCTCGGTTTCAGTTTGTGCTTTCAATCATTCGACGCCGAACTCGCGGAACTCCCGGGTAAATATGCGCCTCCCACCGGCCGGTTATTGCTGGCGGAATGTGAGGACGGAGTTGCAGGGTGCGTAGCGCTGCGCAAGCTGGAACCTGAAATTTGTGAAATGAAGCGGCTCTATGTGCGTCCTGCGTATCGTGGAAAAGGAATCGGTCGGATATTGGCCGAAGCGATTTGCCGCGAAGCGAAAGAAGCGGGATACAAATGCATTCGGTTGGATACGGTCGAGCCCATGATGAAAGACGCGGTTGGGCTATATCGCAGATTAGGGTTTCAGGAGATTGAGCCCTACTGCTCCAATCCAGTCGAAGGCGCAATGTACATGGAGTTACGGTTTTAAATGAAAAAGAAGATTTAAGAGGACGGTTTATGAATCGCAAGTTTTTCTCAAGCGTAGCGGTCTTGGCTCTCTCTGCGGCAGCTTTTGCCGCTGATACTTATAAGATCGACCCCGTGCACAGTGTGGTGGGCTTTACCGTGCAGCACATGATGATCAGCCATGTGAACGGCAACTTCACGGACTTCAATGGAGTGATCGTCTATGACGATAAAGATCCGTCGAAGTGTTCGGTGGATGTCCATATCAAAGCCGCGAGCGTGGATACGCGCAACCCCAACCGCGATGCGGACCTGCGCAGCGAACATCTTTTCAACGCCGATAAATTTCCTGAAATCACCTTCAAGAGTGCGCGTATCGAAAAGAATGCAGACGGTTATATTGCCCACGGCACGTTGACGATCAAGGGCGTCTCCAAAGACATTGACCTTCCCTTCACGATTGGCGGAACGCAAAAAGATCCGGGGGGGAACATGAGACTGGGCGCGCATGCTGCTCTCACCATCAACCGCCAGGATTACGGTGTGTCCTGGAACAAAACTCTCGATGGCGGCGGCGTGTTAATTAGCGACGATGTAAAGATCGATCTTGCCGTCGAAGGTGTGAAGCAATAGTTTTTTTGGCAGCCGTGGTGAGGGATGCTCTGCCCTGAATTTGTTGCACATAATTTTCACTTGCCAGAAGTTACTTCTCTGGTTAACATGCAGTTCGTCCCTCGAGCGAACAATTGGCCACATTCTCCATGAACATCGGCGAAACCATTCGCAACTACCGCCTGCAAAAAGGCATGTCGCAGGGCGACATTGAAAAACGCACCGGCCTGCTGCGCTGCTATTTGTCGCGCGTGGAAAACGGCCACACGATTCCTTCGCTGGACACGCTTTCAAAAATCGCCGGGGCGATGGAACTCCCGCTCTCGCAGTTTTTCTCGGAATCCGGGCACAGCAACGGCGCCAAAGGATTACCGCAGCTTTCCGATGACGAGGTCCGCTTCTTGAGCCAAATTCGCCGCTACTCGGTCAGCCTGAACGATAGTGACCGCAAGCTGGTGCTGGCCATGGTCAAGAAAATGGCCACCAACTCCGCCCGCTAGGCCAGACTGGGCTGACTTTCAGTACTTTCGTTCTACTCCCGCCGTGTCCGCCCGATACCTCGCCCGGCACGTCTCCAATGCATAAACTGGGGGCCGGAGATATTTCGGGTGACCATTGACGAGGAATTAAATTTACTCGAGACGCAGTTGCGGCGGCTGAAGATCGAGTACGAAGCCTATTTCAATAACCCCTCCAAGCGGCCACCCACCGACGTCGAGTGGAAAGTGTTGAGCTTGATCCGCAAGTTCAGCGATGGCGGCCGCATGAACTTTTCCCAGCGTTTTCGCTACAACGAAATGGCCCAGCGTTACGCGGCCTTCAGTGATTTGTGGCGCAAGAAGAGCCGCATCCGCGAAGAAGGCTACCGTCGCCCGCAGGACGCATTGCTCTCGGTCCAGGGCGTTCGGGATGCTTCGGCCGCCCATGAACCAGCCCACAAAGCCTATGGAGTGGGGCACGCGGCCGCAGCCGCGGAAGCCAAGCCGTTTACGATCGAGTGCTCTGACGCGAGCGCAGAGCAGGTAAACATCGAGCGCCTTTACAACGTCCTCACTGAAGCCAAGAAAAAAGCTGGGGAAAACGTCTCAGGCAACATCGAAAGTTTCTCGTCGTTTGTTGAGAAGAAGACCGCGCAAATCCGCAAGCAGTATGGCTGCCACAGCGTCGAATATTCCGTCGAACTGCAAGATGGCCAGGTCCGCCTCAAAGCCAAAGCAAAAGTCTAGGGTTTCGGCCGAGTGTTCCTTGCGAACATTCGGCGAAAATGCGTCTAGTGTTCCTAAAGGAACATCCCAAAATGGGAAACTACACATTTGATTGGGGTTAATGGGATGAAAAAGTGCGGACGCGGGCGTCCGCCTAGCCACGAAAGTGGACTTGACGAAGGCGCATTAATTTTACGTTTTGCCGGTCAGGTTAGGGCAAGCATGTTGGAAATGCTGCTTCCAAAATCTTCGTAAAAGCAGCTATTCCGTGGATTTTGACAGGTGTTTTAATGGTATCGTCTAAAATTGCAGTTCAAAATGACGTCGCTTGAAATCTCCCCTGCACTACGTTCATATTCTTGCCAGCAAGAGAAGTTTCGATGAAGACAACTTTGAAGATTAGTTTTGTTGTTGTGTTGTTCATGTTTGTGAACTCAGCCGCACTTGGAGCGGCACAATATCTCATCGCAAATCTCAACAATCCTTTGTCAAACCAAGCTAACGTGTACAAGTTAGATACAACCTCGGGAGCGTTGACTCAAATCGGAGCACTTGATACCCAAGGCATGGGTCTTGGACAGAGTTTAGCTAGCATCGACTCCTATACCGACATTCAACAAGCGATCACTTCTAACGCGTCCTGCATCTTCGTTATGGATGGAGGATCAAACGATATTGCCACATTCTCGAAGTCTACCAACTATGCCAAGGTAGGTAGTTATTCCAACTCGTCTTTGAGTTCGAACTATGGGGGAAGCCTAGGGCTGACTCCTAATGGTAAATTTCTTTACAGCAGTTATGGTGAAACCGGAAATATTGCGGCGTGGGTAGTTAATACGGATTGCTCGATTAGTTTCATTGGCGCATATATTCCGATGGCCTCTCAGCAGCCTTGGCCCCTGCATCAATTCAAGATCACGCCGAATGGTAGTGGGCTCGTGTTGCCGATTTCTTTAGCGACTCCTGCCGTCGAACTATTTACGATTGATCCGACGACGGGTGCTTTAACCGATATGGGGTACGCTCAGATTGATGGTTGCAACGCGTGTTTGCTTGGCGGACTAGACATCACAAAGGACAATAAGTTTGCAGTTGTTGCAGCGTCAAATTATAACGGCGTGAGCGCTGTGCCTTTCGCAATCTCGATAGAGATTGCACCCACAGGGCTAGTGCATCCGCGACGGTGGGATTTCAGTGGCAAGATTGTCGGCAATCTTGTTTACAATGGAGACGCATTTTTGGATGCTGGCGCGTACGTTGGTTCCGGCAATCTGTATTTCAGCGCTGTTGGAAATGGCGGAAACTGCGGTGTTATCACTGCGAGCTTTACTGAGAAGCCATTGAGCATTCAACCGACAATTGCCACCCCAATAGCCAGCCAACGCGTGGGCTCCATCGCTGTTACTGGCAGTACGATGGTGATTGGCGAATATCCTAATCAAATTGGAACTTACTCTATAAGTCCTGACGGCTCCCTGAGCTTACTCAGTACGACCGCAATCAAGAACCCGAAAGAAGCGGTGTTCTCTTTCTCGCCATATCCCAATATGCGCTAGGCGATTGTCCGAGGCAGAGGACTTCTTATCCCGCATTGCCAATCCGCGCCGCTTTTTTGCGCTAACCTGGGTCCCAGGAAACATCCCTAAGTCATTGAAGATTCGTGGAAGTTGTTGATTCTTCGTTCGCGGCGTTTTCGAGCTACGCCAAACGCGTTTCGCTGGCCCTCGTAAATGTGTGTTTCTTGCGCCCAGGATGGCCTCAGGGCGACGATCGCCCTCGCGGGCGACTGCCTTCTCTCTCTTTCGTATAATCGCTCCACGGGGCTGCAAAGTGCCCTCCTGTACGTTTCCCAAAATGGGACACAAATGTATGTACGAACGACAAATTACACCGTTCGATTTGTGAACACAAAAGCAGATTCCTCACCGCTGAAGCGGGATTCGGAATGACAAGGTATTTAGAATTGTGGGGCTGCGCGCAAGGTCCCTCGGGCCGCTGGTGAAAGCGCGGCCCTTCGGGATGACAGGAAGAGGGAGATGACGAGCTGCGCTCGGACTGGGCGGGATGGGACATCTGCCCTTACATGGCTACATCCTGATAAAATCTAAGCTTCCACTTCACTTCTTGGTTGCATAGGGAGCCCCTAGTGTCCAGCTTGGAAACGTTCTCGGAAACATCGTCGAAGCCAGCCTCTCAAACAGCAAAGATTCAACGCGCCATCCTCAGTGTCACCGACAAGACCGGCTTGGTGGAGTTTGCCCGTAAGCTGGCACAGTCGGGCGTGGAATTGATCTCCACCGGAGGGACGGCGAAGCTATTACGCGATTCCGGATTGGCGGTGAAGGACATCTCCGAGCACACCGGCTTTCCCGAGATGCTTGACGGGCGGGTGAAGACGTTGCATCCCAAAGTGCACGGCGGGATTCTGCATCGCCGCGATTTGCCGGCACATAAGGCAGCGGTTGCAGAACATGGCATTCCGCCGATCGACATGGTGGTGGTGAATCTTTATGCGTTTGAAAAAACTGCGGCGAAGCCCGGAGTGCATTTCGAGGAAATTATCGAAAACATTGATATCGGCGGGCCTTCGATGATTCGCTCGGCGGCGAAAAATTTTCAGGATGTGGCGGTGGTGACTTCGCCGTCGGATTACGACGCGATTGCGGAAGAGATGGCCAAGTCTGGCGGTGCGCTTTCGCAGGCAACGAAGTGGAAGCTGGCGCAGAAGGCCTTTGCGACGACGGCGGCTTATGATTCGGCCATTGCTTCCACGCTCGAAAAATTGAGCCCTGAAGGCAAGGCTTCAGAAACGGCGTTCCCTGAAAATCTACGGCTGTCTTTCCGCAAGATCATGGATTTGCGCTACGGCGAAAATCCCCACCAGAAAGCCGCGATGTACAGCGACGGATCATCCACGGGCGTGGCGAATGCGCGGCAGTTGCAGGGCAAAGAGCTTTCTTATAACAACATCGTTGATTTGCAGGCGGCGTGGGATTTGGCGCAGGAGTTTGAAGAGCCAGTATGCGCGATCATCAAGCACACGAATCCCTGCGGAACGGCGACGGGAAAGACTTTAGTCGAGGCTTACAAGAAGGCGCTGGAGTGCGATCCGGTTTCGGCGTTTGGCGGAGTGATTGGAGTCAATCGGCCGATGGATGCCGATACCGCGGAAGAGATGGCGAAATTGTTCGTCGAAGTCATTGCAGCGCCATCATTTGATGAAGCAGCGAAAGCGAAGTTTGCGACGAAGAAGAATTTGCGACTTGTCGAAATTCACGACGTTCCGCAGAAATGGGTGTTGAAGAATGTCTCCGGCGGAATTCTGGTGCAGGACAACGATATTCGACCGCTGACCGAGAGCGATTTGAAAGTTGTCACCAAGCGGCAGCCTACGCCGGAAGAGAAACGCGCTCTGCTTTTTGCGTGGAAAGTCTGCAAGCACGTGAAATCAAACGCGATTCTTTATGCGCGCGATGGGCAGACGGTCGGCGTCGGCGCGGGACAGATGAGCCGCGTGGACTCGTGCAAAATCGGCGCGATGAAAGCTGTTTTGCCGCTCAAAGGAACCGTGGCCGCTTCCGACGCATTTTTCCCGTTCCCTGACGGAGTGGAGGAAATTGCCAAGGCCGGAGCGACGGCGATCATTCAACCCGGTGGTTCTGTAAATGACTCCAAAGTGATTGAAGCGGCAGATAGGCTCGGTTTGGCGATGATACTGACGGGAGTTAGGCACTTCCGGCACTAAATGCTGGCGCGATCCTGTAAATCCAAGACTTGAAGGGATTTACCAGAGTTTTTACGCGAAGAACCACGCTTTACAAGAATTCTCTGGAAGAACCTGTACTTTCGGCTTGCCGCAATAGGGATTCCGGCCATTGTTTTCACACACTTCTATTTACCAAGGTTTACAATAAGCGAGCACCTGCAAGTGTGGCATGGGCATCAAACCCATATGATTTCCGCAAGGCGAAGGGTCTCGATGAAGAGCATTTTCTTGTTTTTATCCGCGATGTTGTTGACTGCATTCGGTTTTGCCCAGCAGGCACCAACTGCGCCTGATGCAAAATCCAGCGAGTCCCAAGCCGCGGTTGAAAAAGCCGCGAATCCGGCGGCGGCTACAGCGCGCAAATCTGACCGCTCTGCTTCCTACTATCACTATGCGTTGGCGCATATGTACGAAGAGCAGATGGCGATGTACGCCCGCAGCGATCTGGCGACGAAGGCGATTGAAGAATATCGTCTGGCGATTGAAGCTGACCCATCTTCGGAATATCTGACTTCCGGCCTGGCCGAGCTTTATGCGAAGACGGGCCGTATTCGTGATGCAGTCGTTGAAGCCCAAGACATTCTCAAGAAAGATCCCAACAATCTCGAAGCCCAAGTTGCTCGGCCGTATTTATTTGAAATCGCTGGGCGACTTGCAATCCGGCAGCGGCTCGGAAAATGTGCTTGGACTGGCGATTGAGCAATATCAGGAAATTATCAAGCTCGAGCCCGACAGCGTTGACGACCATTTGTTACTGGGGCGCTTGTATCGCTTGAATCATGAATTGGATAAAGCAGAAGCCGAATTCAAAATTGCGATCAAACTGGAGCCGGACAACGAGGAAGCGGTTACGACGCTCGCTTATCTCTACAACGAAGAGGGTGACAGCGCCCGGGCTGCGCAGACACTAAGCTCTGTGCCGGATGCTTCGCGTTCAGCCAAGTTATATGCTGCGCTCGGTTACACGTACGAGCAGTTGAAACAGTACAAGCAGGCGATTACGGCCTACCGCAAAGCGACAGAACTTGATCACGACAATCTGGATGCGATTCGCGGGCTCGCCGAATGTTTAATGGACGACGGCCAGCTTGATGCAGCCCTCGAACAATACAAAGTCATCGCCGATGCGAATCCGGAAGATGCGCAGACCTATGTGCGTATGGCCGAGATTTACCGGCAGGACGGCAAATTCGATCTCGCGCTGGAGAATCTGAAGAAAGCCGGCTCCATGGTGCAGGACTCGATGGAAGTTCCGTACAACATGGCCGCCGTTTATCAGGCGCAGGGGCGCTATGACGATGCCATTCAGGTATTGATGGAGCTTCTGAAGAAAACTGAAAAGTCCGACGGCAACTACAGCCAGAGCGAGAAAAATAACCGGGCGTTGTTTTTGGAGCGCCTAGGCACAGCCTATCGCGACAACAATCAGGATGCGGCAGCAGTTGACTCATTCCGCAAAATGCTTGCCCTGGGCGACGAAAATGCCGAGCGCGGCTACCAGCAAATCATTGACACATATAGAGAAGCAAAAGAGTGGCAAAAAGCGACTGACGCCGCCAAAGAGGCCACGGACAAGCTGCCCAATGATCGTGGTTTGAAAATGGTGTATGCGGCCCAACTCGCGGACATGGGCAAGCCCGATGACGGATTGCAATTAGTAAAAAGTTTGCTGAATGGAACACCAGCAGACCGCGAAGTTTATATTTCGCTGGCGCAGATGAATAGCCGCCTCAAGAGATGGCCCGACGCGGAAGCGGCCCTCGATAAAGCGGAAGAATTGTCCACGAAACCCGAAGAGAAGGAATATGTGCAGTTCCTCCGGGGATCGACATTTGAGCGACAGAAGAAATACGACGAAGCGGAAAAAGAATTCCGCAAGGTGTTGGCGAACGATCCGCAAAACGCAGTGGTGCTGAACTATCTCGGTTACACGCTGGCGGATCGAGGCATTAATTTGGACGAGGCCGTTACCATGATTAAAAAAGCGGTTGGCCTCGACCCCGCAAACGGCGCATATCTGGATTCGCTCGGGTGGGCATATTTCAAACAGGGCAAATACGATCTCGCGGAAGACAATCTGACGAAAGCCGTTCAGCACATGGCTTCTGATCCGACTGTCCAGGACCACCTCGGCGATCTTTATCAAAAAACCGGGCGCCTCAAACTCGCGGCCATGCACTGGGAGCGAGCGCTCGAAGAGTGGAATAAAACTATCGCGCCGGAAGTGGACACCGATGATCTGGCTGAAGTGCAGAAGAAGCTGGAATCCGCCAAGGTCAAGCTGGCCAAAGAAGAGCCGCAGAAATAAAGCAAGACGCTTACTCTGTGCCCTTACTCTGCTAAACTTTTCTCATGCTCGCAGGTTACGCCGTACGCGTGGAACAATCTCGCGGACGCCGCTATCCGGAGCCAAAGCACCCCTACCGCAACGATTTTGAGCGCGACCGCGACCGCATTATCCACGCGCGGGCCTTCCGCCGGTTACAATCCAAAACACAGGTTTTCACCCGCCGGTATTCCGACCATTTTCGCAGCCGGCTGACGCACACCATCGAAGTGGCGCAAATTGCGCGCACGATCGCCGCACAACTCGGCCTGAACGTGGATTTGGTTGAAGCGCTGGCGCTGGTTCACGATATCGGCCATCCACCCTTCGGTCACTCCGGGGAAAAAGTGCTCGATGCGGCCATGCGTGAGCGCGGGTTCTTTTTCGATCATAATTTGCATGCCTTGCGAATCGTGGAAGATTTCGAATTGCGTTATGCGGCATTTCGCGGATTGAATCTCACTTTTGAAGTGAGGGAAGGAATCATCAAACATTCGCGTGATTATGATGCTGCGCGATTTCCGGAGCTTAGAGAGTATTTGCTTGATCAGAGGCCTCCCTTAGAAGCGCAGTTGATCGATATGGCCGATGAAATTGCCTACAATACGGCTGATTTAGATGATGGTTACGAGGCGCGGTTATTGACTTTGGAAAACATTCGCGAGAGCGTCCCGGTATTTGAACGGTTTTATCAGGAAGTGGAAAAGCTGTATCCCGATGCGATCGAGAAGTTGAAATTCAACGAGGCGATCAAGCGCATGCTCAATCGCTTTGCCGATGAATTGATTCGGCATACGCAACGAAGAATTCAAGAAGCGGGAATCGGCAGTTCAGATGATGTTCGAAAATGGCCGGAGCGTTTAGTTGGATTGAGCCCGGAAGTCGAGCGGGAACGGAGTCAAGCTAAGGAATTTCTGCATGCGAATTTGTATTTTAGTCCGGCGCTTGCACAGGAAAAGGAAGACGCGGAAAACGTGATCAGCGAGTTATTCAATTTCTGGATGAAACGACCGGCGCAGCTCCCGCCCTCCTATCAAGAAAAAGCCGGCCAGGAACCGTTGGCGCGCGTAGTCTGCGATTACATCGCCGGCATGACCGACAACTATATCTACGAGCAATTCGATAAATACTGCAGGTAATTGATTTAATTAATGCCCGCGGCAGTAGTGATCACGTCGTATAACACGCGAAAGCCGCGCCGGACTTCCTCCACGCTGATTCGTTCATTATCGCCGTGTTCTGTGTCACTTACTTCCTGGGTAACGGTGTAAGGACAGAAACCATAGGCGTGAATGCCTAGAGGCCGATAGCGTTGATTTTCGGTATAGCCGCTGTCGAGTTCGGGTACAACCGGAGTGCCTGGGAAGTATTGACCGGAAACTTTGCTGATGGCCCCATAGAGCGCAGTGTCGGTCGGTGAACTGTTGGCTTCGCGGAATTCGTTATCCTGTGGCTCTACTGTGACATTCGAATCATTTACTACATTGCGAATAGTCGCTAAAAATTCTTTTGGGTTCGTTCCCGGTAGCAAGCGAACATCAATATTTGCCCAGGCCTCTGCCGGAACTACGTTGGTCTGCTCTGATCCGCCCAGCATGGTGAGCTGCATCGTGTCGCGGAGCATGTAATTCAGAGACTCGTCTTTTTCGACGGATTCACGAAAACTTGGATCTTTGAGCGACTCAGTCAAATTGCGAAACTTCGCCGCACGTTCGGGGGGCTCGTAAGTCGCCATCTGCTTGAAAAACTCGTCCACGATGGGCAGAACCTTCAGCGGAGTTTGATAAGCCTGAAGGCGGGAAAGCGCATGCACCAAACGGTCGGGAGCCGAATCTGCATTCGGAAGCGCCCCGTGGCCGGGCCGTCCGTGGGCAACGATGTGAAGCCACAAAGGTGATTTTTCACCGACATCCACTCCAACAAGTTTCAAATGACCGTTCGCATCGAGGAGATTCTCGCCGCCTTCGTTGATGAGAAACTCGGCATTTCCGAGAAGTTCACGCTGATGGGCGATGAACCAATCCGTGCCTGTGCCATTCACTTCTTCGTCGGCGACAGCAAGCAGAATGATGTCGCGGTCCAACGCGATCTTTTCGCGTTTGAGCAGAATCATTGCCATGAGGTGCGCGAAGCCTTCATTTTTCATGTCCTGCGCGCCGCGGCCATAAATATAGCCATTCACGATCTCAGCAGAAAACGGCGGAACCATCCAATGCTTGGGGTCACTGGTGACTACATCCATGTGACTGAGCATGATGATGGGCCGTTTTGGCGAAGATGTCGTGTGCGGCAACCGCGCCCATAAATCCGCGCGGCCGGGTGCAAATTCAAAAGTGCGGTTTTCAATCCCTTCCTGATCGAGAATTTTGTGCAGCCACGCGGCAGTGCGGACTTCATTGCCGGGAGGATTGGTAGTGTCAATGCGCAGATATTCTTGCATCCACTTTACGGCGAGATCGGAGTACGCATCGAGGCGGGATGCCGGAATTCTGGCTGAAGCCAGTGGGCTCGGCTGGGCACTGTCAGCGGCAAATGAGAAAACGCAGCAAAACATGAAAAATACAGACATCAACTTGTGAACTTTTGCCATCAGGGCTCCTTGGAAAAGGCATTATTGTCGAAATACCGAACCTTGTCCGGTTGTGTTCGGCAGGTCTGCCAAAATTACCTCGTCTGCGCAGAATATACGCGCCTTATTATAAGGGTTGCGACCGCCATATTGTTGTAAATAAGCAAGTTAGTGCGGGTGGTAGTTTGGCATCCAAACTGTACTAGATAAGGCTGCGCGGAACACTGGCATTGCGTTTTGAAAAGGATTAGGCTAGTCACTGCCATCAGAGTTTTGAGTCATTGGATTGAGGGCGTGTAGAGTAGCCCTCGTGCTGGAAAGCCGCGAAAATCTCTCGCATCTGGAGGAAGGTAAATTATGAACAATCGCATCACGCTAATTGCTTTAATTTCTTTGTCGCTCGCGCTGCCGGCATTCGCGCAGCAGTCGAGCACCGCGCCGGCTGGCGATCAAACCGCCGCGCAGGCCGCTCCGGCAGCTTCAAGTGATCAGACCGCAGCCACGGTAGGCGCCAGCGGCAAGCAGCCTTTGCAGGCCGAGACCCACGAAGGTTTCTGGGGCAAAGTTAACCCCTTCGCGCGCAAGAAGTATGTGCAGCGCCAGACCGACCCGATCCGCGATCGCGTTAACGAGTTGGATGAGCTGACCGCGGCCAACAGCAAAATGATTAAAGACGTTGATTCGCGCGCGCAGCAGGGCATTCAGCTGGCATCCTCGAAGGCCGATGCCGCCGATCAACATGCAACCGATGCGGCCAGCAAGGCGCAACTTGCCCAGCAGACAGCGACCCAGGCGAATACGCGCTTGACCAATGTTGAGCAGGTGGTTGGAAACATTGACCAGTACAAGGCGGGCGCACAAACCGAAATCCGCTTCCGCCCAGGACAAACCGTTCTGAGCGAGAACGCCAAGACCGCTCTGGATCAGATGGCGACCCCGCTGAAGAGCCAGCGTGGCTACATCATTGAAGTGCAGGGCTTCTCGTCGGGAAAAGGACAAGCAGCCATCGCGACTTCGCAGAAAATGGCTGATTCGGTTGTGCGCTACCTTGTGCTGAATCATGAGATTCCGGTTTACCGGATTTTCGTAGTCGGCATGGGCAACGCACCGGTGCAGACAGCCAGCGCGGATGATGCAAAGGCGAAGCGCAACAGCGGAGGCCGTGTAGAGGTCAGCTTAATGAAGAATGACCTCGAACAACTGGCATCCACGGATCAAGCTGCAAAGTAAATGAGTTTGGCGTAGGGAAAACCCGGCGCCCTCCCCCGAAAAAGCCTTCCGCGTGAGCGGGAGGCTTTTTTCTTTAGACTCTTCAATAATCCGAACGCCCAAGTGTGAATTGACTGGCGAATTTCTTTATCTCTCAGCTTCTCGTTCATGTAGCGCAAAAGGCCAGAGTTTAACGGAAATGAAGGCCCCAAATGGTAGTGGGCTACTTTGAATTTTGAAACATAAGAAAGGCATGGGATACTTTAACCATGCCAAAGCGTATTAGCAAAAATCCCTCAGACATCAATCAGGCCGCCTTCCAAATGGTTCAACGCTCCGTCTCTGAGCCTGAAATTGCCAAAAGCGATATTTCCCGCATTATGTCGGAGATGGGAAGAAAAGGCGGAAAGATCGGAGGCAAGAAGCGCCTTGAAACAATGACTCCCGAACAACGCAGCCAGATAGCATTGAAAGCCGCCCAATCTCGATGGGGCAAAACCAAGAAAAAACCTGCTAAACAGCGGCGTTCATCGGGTGAGAAATAACCGCTATATATTTCCCATCAACCGTTTTTTCAGCCTTCCGACTTCGCACAAGATTCGCCAATATCAGCGGTGCTGTATTCGAGTTTATTCCGAGCGTTTTTGCTATTTCCTGTGCGGTGAAGGTTAGTCCACGATTCGCTTGCAATATCTCAAGCACCCGCTGCGCCGAATTTACATTTGGTGAAGTAACGATCTTAGGCATTGGCTTAGATTCTTTGGCAGCAACAGCAGCTTGTTCTTTGGCTTTCGCTTGAGAAGTTGCAGCTTTTTGGGGTTTACGGTTTTTTGATTTTTTAGATGACTGTCCCGCGCCGGATGTAATGCCTTTCGGATACCAACCAGCCAGTCCCCACTGCGTACCGACTTTAACGATGCCAGAGTTAGGAGACTTGTGGGCGCGATTTAGGCCAGCATTGACGATGCCGACAAAGTCGTTCGATGTACTTTCCATGCCACCTTTTCGCAGAGCGTCTGCAATTTCGCGGGTGGTCTGTTTCTTCTTAACGATCTCTAGATAGAGCCTCGTGGACTCAGTGATGCTCTTCCCTAAAAATGCGCCAGCGGGTACTTCGCCGCCCGTAAATGAAGGCCCATTGAGCGAGGGAATCACTGTGCCATCGGAACTCATTTGTCCGAGTGCTCCGGCAGCCATTGCCTGCCGGAAAGATGCGATGGTCTGCTCTAGGGCGGCTTTCTTCGCCTCTAGGTCAGCGAGAATGGCTGTGTAATCAAGGGATTCCGTGCTCATAAATTTTGCTCCTTTTTTGGACACACCTATGCTATGCTGCAAAACGAGAATGGCGATAAAGGGGCGAGCGATGCCCGCCCCGTGTTGCTCAAGCGACTCTCATATTTATCACCACCTCGGTTCCAGAGGGTGGGTTCGATTTCCGCTCGGAAAAGTCAGAACTCGAATCCCACCCGCTACTTACCACCCCTTTAGTATCACACTCAGGTAACATAACGCAATAGACTTCCTATCCTTTTTTCCACAAGGTGCTAGGGAAGGCAATCGCTCTCGTTTCATTTTGTTTCATCTTGACAATGCTAAAGCGCTTTAGTATAATAATGCACATTATGAATAGGCTTGACTCTCAGACTCGCGCACAGGTTATCAACTGTTTGATTGAAGGATGCTCGATTCGCGCAACGGTGCGAATGACGGGCGTTTCAAAGAAAACGGTAATGCGCCTTCTCGTGGAAGTTGGTGAAGTCTGCGCTGACTTTCAGAGTCGCGTATTTCGCAACCTGCGGTCAAAGCGATTGCAGCTTGATGAGATGTGGGCGTGGATTTATTGCAAAGACAAGAACCGCACGGAAGAGATTGCTCGTAAACATCCTGATGCTGGTGACGTATGGCTGTGGGTGTGTGTTGATGCGGATACCAAGCTAGTTCCTTCGTGGCGGCTAGGGCAGCGTGATCTGGTGACCGCGAAAGATTTTGTTGAAGATATTGCAAAGCGGGTTAAAGGCCGCGTCCAGATTACGACCGACGCGCTGCGAACCTATTTGAATGTGATCGAAGATGCTTTTGGGGGCGAGTGCGACTACGCGCAACTGCACAAGATTTACGGTGCGCCACATGAGAATGAGACCCGCTATTCGCCAGCAAAGTGCATCGGCTGTGAGATGAAAGAAGTGAATGGAAGGCCAGACCCTAAGCACGTTTCAACTTCGTTTGTAGAGCGCCAGAACTGGACGGTTCGCACGAACATGCGGCGATATACGCGCCTCTCAAACGGCTTTTCGCGCAAGTTAGAGAACCATGCAGCGGCCACGGCTCTCAATTATTTCGCCTACAATTTCATCAAGATTCATCGTACACTTCGCATATCTCCGGCAATGGCCGCTGGCATTAGCGATAGGCTTTGGAGCGTTGAAGATTTGGTAGCCCTCTGGGAGCAGTATGAGCGGAGGGCGGAAAGAGCGGCGTAAATGCCAGACCTTAATTTAGAGCGCACAAAATTAGAAATTGATGTCCTCAAGCACATCACCACGCTCTCAACGGGTTCTATAGTGCTCGTCATTGGTCTCAGAATCACCGATCACGCGAGTGCTTGGTATGTTCGGGCAGCATTGTTGTTTCTATGTGCAAGCATTATTGCCTGTTGCATTGGTCTTGAGGCTTTAAGTGGCGATCCTGAACGCCAGAGAGTTCGTGCGTGGCAATATCGGTTGGGAAAATTGATATGCGTCTGGTGCTTTATCTTCGGAACTATTATCTTGGGCGGCATTCTGCCCAATGTTTCAAAGTAGCCCACTACCGCCCCAAATTATTCTGTGACATTGCAGGGCTTCATCCGTTACACTGTGTGGCTCAAACAGCAACGAAGGGAAGGTTCCCACGTGATTGTTGGAGTTCCGAAAGAAATCTACCCCGGCGAACGGCGGGTCGCGCTCACGCCAGCGGTCGTTCCGCTTCTTACTAAAGCCAAATTTGAAGTTGTTATCGAGGCTGGAGCTGGTGTTTCCGCTGGATACCCCGATTCTGCTTATGCGGAAAAAGGCGCGAAAGTTTTGTCGAATCGTGCTGAAGTTTTTCGAACAGCGGACATCATCACGCAAGTTCTTTGCTACGGTGCAAACGATATTAATGGCAAAGATGACATGCCGTTGCTGCGCAATGGGCAGATTCTGATTGGGTTTCTGCGAGCATTGGGTTCCTCCGACACGGTCCAGCAAGTTGCTGCGACCGGGGCCACGGCGTTTTCGGTTGAGATGGTTCCCCGTACTACACGCGCGCAAAGCATGGATGCGCTTTCTTCCATGGCAACGATTGCGGGATATAAAGCTGTGCTGATGGCCGCGGACGCCCTGCCGAAAATTTTCCCCATGATGACGACTGCGGCTGGAACGATCACTCCAGCACGAGTATTCATTATCGGAGTGGGGGTTGCCGGACTACAGGCGATTGCCACTGCCCGTCGTCTGGGCGCAGTTGTATCCGCCTATGACATGAGACCAGTGGTCAAAGAGCAAGTGCAAAGTTTGGGCGGCCGTTTTGTGGAGCTTCCCATTGAAGCGAAGAACGCCCAGGATGCGCGAGGTTACGGGCAGGCACAAGATGAATCTTTTTATCAGAAACAGCGGGAGCTGCTGAGTCGCGTGGTTGCCGAGAGCGATGTGGTGATTACGACAGCGGTGATTCCAGGCAAGAAAGCGCCAATCCTGGTGACGGAAGAGATGATCAAGGGCATGCAGCCGGGGTCGGTGATTTTTGATCTGGCGGCGGAGCGGGGCGGGAATTGTGAGGCGACAAAAGCCGGCGAAACCATCGTCAAGTATGGTGTTACAGTGATTGGGCCCATCAACCTGGCCAGCGGCGTTCCTTACCATGCCAGCCAAATGTACGCGCGCAACCTGACGACTTTTCTTACGCATCTGGTGAAGGACGACAAAGCGAGATTGGATGATGCTGACGACATTATTCGTGACACGATGATCACGCTTGGCGGGGAAATCGTGAATGCGCGTGTTCGGGAGTTTTATTCGCTGCCGGCAATGGCCGCGAAGTGATTTAGAGAGGAATTCATGCTGATTAACGGATTGTTCATATTCATGCTGGCGGGATTCATTGGATTTGAAGTCATCAAGCGGGTCTCGCCACTATTGCATACGCCGCTGATGTCTCTCACTAACGCGCTCGATGCGATTGCCGTGGTCGGTGCGATCGTGCTCGTTGGCGAGCACAAGAGCACATTCTCGGCGGTACTCGGTGTGATCGCTGTGATCGCCGCTACCAGCAACATCGTCGGCGGATTCCTCATTACCGATCGTATGCTCAAGATGTTCAAGTCCAGCCGCCCGACAAAACCATGAACAATCTCGCCGGATCACAGACCATCATTGAAGTTATTTACCTGATCGCCAGCGCGCTTTTCATTTTATCGCTGCGCTGGATGAGTTCTCCTGCCACAGCGCGCCGCGGTGTTTGGGCCGGCGAAATTGGCATGGTTCTTGCCATTGGTGGGACCCTGCTGCACGAAGGCATTGTTGATTACACCTGGATTGCCATCGCGCTCGTGCTCGGTACCCTGATCGGAATCCCACTTGGCATGGTGCAGATGACTGCGGTTCCGCAGCGGACTGCACTCAGCCATGCGGCTGGCGCTCTGTGCGTAACTTTGGTGGGAACTGCCGAATTTTATTTGCGCTCACCAGATGTACCCGCGTTTACTATGGCCGTGCTCTCCATGGAAGTGATCCTGGGAGCACTGACGTTTACTGGCAGTTTGATGGCCGCCGGAAAATTGCAGGAAGTTTTACCGCAGCGCCCCATCACATACAAAGGTCAGAACATCGTCAACCTGGGGTTTCTTGCGATTGCGATTGCCATTGCCGTTTACCTCGTGATGCATCCCGGCGCGAAGCAAGTCTTTCCGTTCATGGTCGGAATTCCGCTGGTCTTCGGCGTTCTGATGATCATTCCAATCGGCGGCGCCGACATGCCAACGGTGATTTCACTCTTGAATTCCTATGCCGGACTTTCCGCTGCGGCCATGGGTTTCGTCGTTGGCAGTAAATTGCTCATTATCGCCGGCGCGCTTGACGGGTCATCGGGATTCATTCTCTCCGTGATCATGTCCAAGGCGATGAACCGGTCGTTTACGAACGTTTTATTTGGCGCGTTTGGACAAGTGCAAGCTTCGGCAACGGGCAAAGCCGAAGAAAAGACGGTGCGCAGCGCTACCGCGGAAGAAGCTGCCGGTATTCTCGCCGCCGCGAACAAAGTCGTTGTTGTTCCCGGCTATGGCATGGCCGTGGCTCAAGCGCAACACAAAGTGCGCGAAATGTTCGACGCTCTTACAAAACGAGGCGTAGACGTTCGTTTTGCCATTCATCCTGTCGCCGGCCGCATGCCTGGCCACATGAATGTGTTGCTGGCAGAAGCCGATATTCCATATGACCGGCTCATGGAAATGGACGAGATCAATGGCGACTTCCCGCAGACGGATGTCGCATTGGTCATTGGAGCCAACGACGTGACCAATCCCGCGGCCCGCACCGATCAATCGAGCCCAATTTTCGGAATGCCGATTCTCGACGTAGATAAGGCCCGCACGGTGATGGTGATCAAGCGAAGCATGAATCCAGGATTCGCGGGAATTGATAATCCTCTTTATTACCTCGATCAAACTCTCATGCTTTTCGGCGATGCCAAATCATTTGTCAGCGATATCGTGAAAGAATTGGGCGGCGGGCATTAGCTCTACGAAAGAACTTATTGTTTTAAGGCTTGTTTCAAGCTAGCTTTGACGCGAATCGAATCAAGGCTTGAATCGTCCCATCCTCCACCAAGGGCTTTGATGAGATAAACAGATGTCACCATCCGTTGTCCCTCGATTTGAGTCGCCAGGCGTTCGTTGGTCAGAACTTGCTCCTGTGCCGTAATCACATCGAGGTAAGTGACCAGACCCCCGTTATAGCGCGCGTTGGCAAGTTGCAGAGAGCGGTCAGCGTCGTCCACGGCTTTTTTCTGAGAATTGGAAGCCAATGCCAGAGCTTGTAATCCCGAAAGTGCGTCTTCGACTTGCTGAAAAGCAACCAGCACAGATTCGCGATAATTTGCGACGTCTTCCTGATACACGCTATCCGCGAAATCGAGTTGCGCATGGAGCCGACCACCTGCGATTAACGGTTCGATCGCGCTCAATCCAAGTGACCACAAAAAACTAGGTGCGTTAAACAGTGTTGTGATGTCACGGCTTTCTACACCTCCGCCGCCTGTTAAAGGAATATTTGGGTAAAATGCCGCTCGCGCAACTCCAATCTGTGAATTGGCTGAGGATACTGTACGCTCTGCCGTTGCAATATCCGGACGACGTTGCAGTAACTCCGACGGCAGACCAATTGGAACCGGTGGAGGCTGCGTGTTCAGTGTGCGAACCGGAGCTTTAAAGCTGGAAGCGGGCAATCCCTGGAGAACGGCGATGGCATGCTCGTCTTGAGCGCGTTGTTGCTGTAAAAGATAGAGTTGAGCCACTGACGAATCCAGTACGGTTTCTTGTTGTGCGACGTCCAAACCCGAAACTGCCCCGCCAGAATGTCGCTTGTCAACTAGATCCAACCCTCTTTTCTCGAAATCAATGGCTTTTTGAACCACCGCCATTTCAGCGTCAGTCTCCCGCAATTGAAAATAATCGGCAGCGAGTTCAGAGCTTATCAGCAGACGCACATTTTCGAGATCGGCAGCCGAGGCTTGTACCGACGCGTTGGCTGCTTCTACGCTCTTGCGAACGCGTCCAAACAAATCCACTTCGTAATTTAAGGTGAATGGAATGGTGAAAGTATTTTCTGTGTCCGGACGCAACGGTGTAGTCGCGCCAAGCAATGGACGGTTTCCGGAAACTCTCTGACGGCTGACGGATGGTGCGGCATCCAACTCAGGGTATAAACCAGAGGCCGTCACACGTGCAGAAGCTCGCGCTTCCGATAGCCGCGCAATCGCCGCCTGCAAGGTTTGGTTGGCCGCTAAGGCGCGATCTTCGTATTGATTAAGTTCTTCATCTCCGAAGACTTTCCACCATGTTCCCTTTGGAATCTGATCGGTCGGATTTGATTCTTGCCAGGGAGCGGGCGTTTGCCAGCTTTGCGGTATGGTGACATCCGGCTTTTTATATTTAGGGGAACGAGCGAACACACAGACACCCGAGAAAAAAAATAAGCCGATCACCACCAACTTCTTCATGAATGTCCACCTGAAGGGGCGTTCACCTGAACCTGCTCTCCCTCTTCGAGCGAATCTGGAGGATTCAGCACAAGAGAATCGTTTGCTTGCAGGCCGCTCAAGATTTCCACCTCCGTTCCATAGTCCCGACCGATGACGACAGGTTGCAGGTGAACCTTGCCATCGCTGTCCACCACGGCGGCACGGTTTCCGTCAGCGCGAAATAAAAGCGCGTTTACAGGCACAGACAGGCGAGGCGTCGTCACATTTACCGCAAAATGAACCTGGGCGAAGCCGCCCGGGAAGAGCTGGCCTTTAGAATTCGGAACATCAATTTCCGTGCGCAGCGTGCGTGTGGTTGGGTCAATAGCATCTGCACTTCTCGCCACTTCGCCGATGAATTTTTCTCCCGGGATAGAAGCCAGCTCGATCGATCCCTTGACGCCGTAATGAACAAAGGGAGCGTAGATTTCAGGCACGTCAATGTACACGCGGATGGGGTCAATACGGGCCAGATCGAACAGCTCCTGATTCATGCCACCATTGCCGGCATTGATAAGCGCACCAATGTCCACCAGGCGTTTAGTAATGACGCCGGAAAAAGGCGCATAGATATGTTTGAACGACTCCAGTTGTTCCAGGCGGCGGACATTGGCCGTCGCGGCGGCGAGATTCGCTTCGCCCTGGACAAAAGTATTTGAGCGCTCGTCAGTTTCTTGCTGGGCGACGGCGTCCTGTTTTTGCAAATCCTGCCAGCGCTGAGCGGATGTTTTGGCGATCTGCAATTGGGCCGCGGCCTGATCGCGCGCAGCTTTTGCCTGCATCAATTCCTGATCCACTTCCGGCGTTTCAATGTCGGCAAGCAACTCGCCTTTATTGACCCGGCTGCCAATGTCCTTGTACCACTTGGCGAGATACCCATTGGTTCGTGCATAAATCGGCGATTCTGTATAAGCCTGCAGGGTCGAGGGCAGTGTTAAATCTTGTTGCGGCGCCTCCGGCTTGGGGTGAATAACGGCGACGCTGGGCGTTGCCAACGCATCAGTTTCTTTGGCCAGCGCCCGTTTCTCTTCGACACGGATAACAAAAGAAATCACCGCGCCAATGATGAGAAGTGACGCGACGATTACAAGGAGAATCGCTGCCCCTCTTTTTTGAGGAGTCTGGGCCGCGGCTTGCGTTTGTGGCTTATCGAGTACTTGCTGATCCATATCAAATCACCTGAACTTCCAAAGTCTCAATCTTAACTAGGACCGGGAGCCGTAGCGGCACGATTCACACGGCGTCCATGGAAAATACTGAACACGACCGGAACAAAAAACAGGGTGGCAACCGTGGCAAATAACAAGCCACCGATTACCGCTCGACCGAGCGGCGCGTTTTGCTCGCCACCTTCACCCATACCCATCGCCATGGGCAACATGCCGATGATCATGGCCAAGGCTGTCATGATGACCGGACGCATGCGAGTGTAGCCTGCTTCCAATGCAGCTTGAATCGGATGCAGACCCTCATCCATGCGCTCGCGCGCAAAAGAGATCATCAGAATACTATTCGCGGTGGCAACGCCCATACACATAACAGCGCCGGTCAGCGCGGGAACACTCAGCGTGGTGTGGGTCAAAAAAAGCATCCAGATGATTCCAGCCAAAGCGCCGGGGAGAGCCGTAATGATGATGAAAGGGTCAAGCCACGACTGAAAATTGATCACAATTAGCAAATAAACCAGGACAATCGACATGACCAAGCCAATCAGGAGACCCTGAAACGACGACTTCATGGTCTCAACCTGGCCTCGCACAATCATTTGCGTACCACGAGGCAATTTGCTCCGGAACGAATCCAGAATCTTTTGCGTGTCGTCAGCAACGCCGCCTAAATCGCGGCCGTCCACGCTGGCATACACGTTTACGACGGGTGTGATGTTGTAGTGATTCACGACGGCAGGGGTTGTAATCGGACTCACGTTGGCCAAGTTCGCCAGTATCTGTGGCTGGTCCGATGTACTGCCGGAAATCGGGGTATTCATCAACGACTGGAGAGTATCTAAACGATACTGCGGTGTCATTACAGCGATGTTGTAGCTGACGCCGTTATTCGGGTTGAGCCAGAAAGTTGGCGTGGTCTGGAAGCTGCCACTCAAAGAAATCAAAAGATTGTTCGCCACGTCACGCTGGGTTAATCCGACTTGCTGAGCGCGGACGCGATCCACATCGAGATACAGAGCCGGATTGTTAAGGAGTTCCTGGACATGGATATCCACCGCTCCGGGCACATGCCGCAGCTCGTTGGAAATCTGCTGTGCAATCTCGTAATTCTGCGGATATTTATTTCCGATCAATTGAATATCCACCGGCGCAGGTAAACCAAAGTTCAAAATTTGGCTGACGATATCCGCGGGTTGGAAGAAAAATTCCACACCGGGAAATGCACGGGGAAGATTGTGACGCAACTTGTGAATGTACTCTTCCGTTGGACGATGGCCTTGATTCAGATTCACAAGAATTTCCGCGTCAGAAGTGCCTATCGTTCCTGAGTTGCTATACGACGTGTTGATGCCGCTGTAAGGCAGGCCGATGTTATCGAGCACCGTGCTGACCTCGCGTTCCGGCACCTCACGGCGAATTTCCTGCTCTACCAAGTCCACGAGTCGTGCCGTTTCTTCAATACGAAGGCCGGGCCTGGCGCGCATATGCAGCCGCATTTCTCCGGCATCCACTTTGGGGAAGAAGTCGCGTCCGAGAAAGAACACTAACCCGCCCGACAATAAACCGAACCCGAGGAAGCAAATCACAAACATGCGCCGGTGGCCCATGACGCCTTCAAGAACAGATTTATATCCCTGGCGTAAATCTTCGAAATGGCGTTCGAATCCCTTTTGAAACCGGCCGAGGAAAGTTGTTGCAGGTTTGTGCGTGTCCAGTTCATGCCCGCGGAGAAGATACATCACCAAAGTTGGAATTAGGGTGCGCGAAAGCAGGTAAGACGCAAGCATGGCGAACACAACAGCTTCCGCGAGAGGAACAAAGAGGTAGCGGGCGACCCCGGTTAAAAAAAACATCGGTACAAACACGATGCAAATGGCCAGTGTCGAAACCAGCGCGGGAACGGCAATCTGCTGCGCGCCATCGAGAATGGCGTGCTTGAGTTCCTTTTTCATTCCCAGGTTGCGCTCGATATTTTCAATTTCGACGGTTGCGTCGTCCACCAATATCCCGACCGCGAGCGCCAACCCGCCCAAGGTCATGATGTTGAAGGTTTCACCGAGCGCGCTGAGGCAGAGAATGGAAACTAGAATCGAAAGAGGTATGGAGATCGCGATGATGAGCGTGCTGCGCCAATTTCCGAGAAAAAGCAAAATCATCGCAGCCGTCAGGCAGGCAGCGGTAAGCGCTTCCCGAATTACGCCTTCGATTGCCGCCCGAACAAATAACGACTGATCGAAGAGCAAATTCATCTTGAGCTCTTCTGGCAGGGTGGTTGCAATTTGCGGCAACATTGTCTTAATGTTTTTCACGATGTCGATCGTAGAAGCGCCGCCATTTTTCAGGACCGTGATAAGAGTGCCACGAGAGCCATCCTGACGAACGATGTTGGTCTGCGGTGAAAAACCATCGCGCACGTGAGCCACATCGCGGATATAAATTGTGACGCCATTTACCGTTTTGACCGGCAGATCGTTCAATTCCGCAACGGTTTTTGGGCTTGCATTCATCTGAATCTGATATTCCAGAGCGCCAAGCTTGGCGGTACCCGACGGCAAAATTAAGTTTTGCGCGCTGACAGCGTTAACCACATCCACCGGCGAGAGGTGTTTCGCTTGCAGAGCAGCTGTGTCAATATCCACCTGGATTTGACGCTGCTTTCCACCGTACGGCCAGGGGATTGCCGCTCCCGGAATTGTGATGAGCTGCGTGCGGATGAAGTTTGTGGCGTAATCAAAAAGTTGCTGCTCCGGCAAAGTTTTACTACTCAATCCAATTTGAACAATCGGCACACTCGATGCCGTGTACTGAATAATCAATGGCGGCGTAGTCCCGGCTGGCAACTGCTTGAGTTGGGTTTGGGAGATGGCAGTAACTTGCGCCAGCGCTGTTTGAATATTGGCGTTTGGGCGGAAAAAAATCTTTACAACTGCAATCCCGTTCAGCGATTGTGATTCGATATGGTCAATGTCGTTGACGAGTGTAGTCAGTGCGCGTTCGGTCACCGATACAATCCGGTCGGACATATCTTGAGGCGGTAGACCGTTGTAATTCCAGACAACACTGATGACGGGAATGTTGATGTCCGGGAAGATATCAGTAGGAGTCCGCAGGATGATGATCGGGCTGAGGATTAAAATCAGCAGCGCCATCACGATAAACGTATAAGGCCGGCGAAGCGCTAAAGCAACAATCCACATGAAAGGAATTCCTTCTATTCAGCAGGGCCGCTCGACGAACGACGGAGAGGCCGGCCACCGGGACAAGCGAATCCGGATACTCAATTCTAGATGCAATACGCATCGTATCGGATTTAATTTCTGTTACATTATGCTGCGATGAGCAAGGTGTCGCAAAATGAGTCTGTAACTCGGACCCCGGGTCGTCCGCGCAGCCAGGAAGCGCGAAAAGCCATCCTCGAAAGCACACTGCAACTTCTACAAAAAACAGGGTTTACGGATCTTTCCATCGAGGCAATCGCAGCTCGTGCAGGGGTGGGGAAGGCCACCGTTTATCGCTGGTGGCCGAACAAAGCAGAATTGGTGATGGAAGCTTTTGTTACTGCCGTCGAAGCTGAGCTGCGCATTCCCACCTCCGGTTCTGCTGAGAAGGTCATTCGCGAGCAGATGAAGCGTTGGACGAGGATTTTCAACAGTCCGCTGGGAAAAGTTATCGCTACGGTTATTGGCGCCGGCCAATCAGACCCGGAAATGCTGCGTGCTTTCCAGCGTCAATATGTTGAACCCCGCCGTACGGAAGCACGCAAACTCCTTCGCGAGGCCATGCGCACAGGGGAAATCCGTTCGAATCTCGACCCCGACACCATTTTGGACATTCTTTATGGGCCTCTCTATATGCGTTTGCTATTGCGTCATGCCGAACTCAATAGCGAACTTCCCGGTCTGGTATTTGACATTGTGATGCCCGGTCTCCGCCCTGTTGACCCGTAACCCGAAGAAATTCAGGACAAATGCTTGCCGGAGCAAATTAAGGCTTTGCCGAACTGTGCCGATTACCCTAATGAGTTGCTAAACCCGGGAGTCAACAAGAGACTTCTTTACATATGGCTGCCATTGGCGCATCGCAAGCGAATCAGAACACGATGGAGAGTTGGCGTTCCACGCTGGAACTCGCGTGAGGGAAGTATTTGAACTGATGTTGGGGTTCCGGATTGAGCCTGCACCTGCCGGAAGTGAAGAGCGTGTTGAGGTCACTGCGATGGTTGGTCTTGCTGGCCAACTGTGTGGCGTGCTCAGTCTTTATTGCAGTAAAAATGCTGGAGAACTGATGGCATCGAAGATGCTTGGTATTCCACCCGAGCAAGTAGGCAAGGACCGAGAGAAACCTATTTGTGTATCGCAGGCCTTTGGGATTTCTTTAATGGCGCAAGAGAATAAGTTAAGAAAGTTTTGAATAAAAAAGCGGCATGCTTTTCAGCATGCCGCGCAGCCAATTAATTCTTTTTGTCTTACTGCACCGTTAGTGCAACCGTTGCAGTGTGTGTCGTGACGCTGTTGCCGGTTACTTTCAGCGTGTAACTGCCAGGCTGCGTCGAAGACCCGACTTTTACGGTCAACGTGGAAGTGATGGGATCTGTTCCATCAGGGGTGACCGAGCTTGGTACGGCCGCACAAGTCGTACCTGACGGTGCGCCCGCGCAGGTCAAGTTGATGGGTTGATTGAATCCCGCGCTTGGAGTCATCGTCAATGTGGAGGTGCCCTGCGATCCCCGCGCAATGGTGAGCGAATTAGGCGAAGCGGTCAATGTAAAGTCCGGGCCATAGCCGGTCAAATACATGATCTGGGTCGGATAGTTGTAGGCATTGTCATTGATATTCACTTTGCCGGTTCGCGTGCCGTAACCTGTCGGAGTAAAAGTCACCATGAAGGTGCATTTCAAGCCAGGAGCAATCAGGTTGTCAGTGCAAGGGTTATTGTTCACGAGAGCGAAATCACCGTCCACTGTGACGCTGCTGATATAGAGGTCATCACTGCCCGTGTTCTTGTCAGTGAAACTCATCGGCTGGCTGGTTTGCCCAATGGGCTCAGGCGTGGAGAAGGTTGTGCTGGGCGCGGAAAGATTTGCGCCTGCCGTGATGCTGACGTGGCGAACGCGGTTATTTCCACCGTCGGCTATGTATAAATCGTCAGCGCTATCGATCGCGACGCCGAAGTTGTTAATGAAAGCTCCGTTGGCGGCATTACCATCCCCACCGAATCCATACTGGTTGGGAGCGCCAATATGACCGGCTACTGTGGCTACGCTTTGCGTCGGCTGATCAATGCGGCGAATCACGAAGAAATCTGCGCTGCTGATAAACAGATTGCCACGAGAATCAATCGATAGATATTGCGGCTGGCCGAAAGTTGCAGCAAGAGCAGACCCCGCATCACCCGTATCGGAGTTTGCCCCGGTGAAGGCGTAGGCATTGATAATGCCACTGCTAACCACGCGAACCCTGTTGTCATTCTCGTCGGAAACATAAACATTTCCTGAACCGTCCACCACCAATCCGAACGGGCCATTCAATTGTGCGTTGACTGCCGCGGCTCCATCACCGCATGGCGAAGTGGGACTCGTGCAAAGAGCGCCGTTTCCGTCTATCAGGGTACTGATGATTCCAGAAGAGTTAACCATGCGAACGCGATTGGCCGCGTAGTCGGCAATGTAGATGTTTCCAGAATTATCCAAAGCAATTGCGGTTGGTTCCGACAAATAAGCTTGCGTTGCCGGTCCGCCATCGCCACAACTGGATCCCTTCTGGCAGCTTTGTCCATTCCCCGCGATGGTTGTGATCACGCCCGATGCATTAATCAAACGAACCCGACCATTAAGACTGTCGGCGATGTAGATGTTGTTGGAGTTATCAATCGTTAAACCCAGGGGATAATTTAGCGTTGCTTGGGCAGCCTGTTGACTGTCCCCGGAATATCCCGCGGATCCAGTGCCGGCGATCGTAGTAATGTTTCCTGGAGGATTGCCTGGCGTCACTTTGCGAATTCTGTTATTGGCCGAGTCTGCGATATAGAGATTGCCGACAGAATCAACTGCCACCGCATGATCAGAGCCTAAAATTGCCGCAGTCGCGGCTGATCCATCCCCACCCAATCCACCACCGGCCAGAGAATTAATGACATTACTAACAACCTCGCGAATACGCTGATTGCCACTGTCAGCGATGAAAAGGTTTCCGTGAGAATCGGTAACGACACCGCGAGGCGCGTCAAGAAGAGCAGCCTTTGCCTGTCCGCCGTCTCCACCGAATCCAGCGGTGCCTGTGCCCACGACGCTGGAAATGATTTTGTTAGCGCTCACCTTGCGGATTCGATTTTCTGGCGCATCCGCGATATACAGGTTGTCAGAAGCGTCGAGATAAACTTGCGTGGGGCTGGTGAGAGTCGCTTTTGCAGCAGTTCCGCCATCCCCGCATCCTGCCTGTACGTTGCAGACGTTGCCTGTACCTACATAGTTGAAAAGGTCTGGGTTCCCGGCCAATATCGCGCGGACCCGCCGGTCGCCCGTGTCGGCGATGGCTATGTTTCCTAGCTTGTCAACCGCAACTCCCATGGGAAAGTTCAGTTCCGCGGCGGTTGCTGCGCCATTGTTTCCACAGGGCGAGGTAGGACTCGGGCAAGCTACGCCGCTTCCGGCGATGGTTGAGATATTTCCTGAACTCGCGCTGACTTCACGGATACGGTTGTCGCCGCTATCGGCGATATAGATATTGCCGGCTGTATCCACTGCGACAGCAGAAGGACTGTTGAATTGTGCCGAGGTGGCCTTGCCGCCATCACCGCAGGCGGAGGTTGAGCTGGCGCAAATTACTCCGCTTCCCGCAACGGTGGTAATGATTCCGCTGGTATTCACCTTACGAATGAGCTGATCCGCCGTGTCCGCGATATATACGTTGCCCGCTGCATCAACAGCCAGGCCAGTGGGCGAATAAAGGCTGGCGCTGGTCGCAGGACCGTTGTCGAGCTGTTTGGGATTGAACGTCGGGTAACCGATTCCCGCAAATACGGTTAGATTTCCAGATGCGTCTATTTTGAAAACTTCCTGCGCGGCAGGGACTGCGACATAAGTGTTCCCTGCAGTATCAGTTGCGACAGAGCTCGGGCCCGGAATATCAGCGTAAGGGCCGGTTGCTGATCCATTTACGGAGCCACCGCCGGCAGCGGTTGTGATTGTGTTTTGGGCAGACGCAAATGGCAATCCGCAGAACAATACCAATATCACTGCGGCAAAATATGCGAGAAATTGAGATTCTTTTGTCACAAACCTGGAGCGGGAGTTCATGAAGTCCGTATCCTTTGGATGGGTTGGTGGCCCGGGGCAGCCACCTTGATCTAGAACTGGGAAAACCAATACCTGAGCCAATTTTAGGCATAGTTCAAGACTTAGGCAAAGAGTATTTAGTCAGTGGAAGATAGTCTCTATTGGTGGGCTTGTAGGATTTTTGATTAGTGGGCGGCAGCCGCAGCTTTTTAGGTGTGCGATCGCCTCGTTTGTCCCTTGCCGATGGTTTATTCGCCCGATCCGGTGGCGCGTCTGGGCTGGCGATCAAGCTTAAGTTGTTGCTGTTGTCCAACTTAAACCTACCCACCCTACCCTGCAGGTCGAAGGCTCCAGGCGATGACCACGGGATCCACTGATGGAAGTGACGAACAGCGTAATTGCGATGGAACCAGCGATTTTTGACGTTAGCCTTAAGTTGCCAAACATTGTTAATCCAGTCTGAGTACCTTGTCGGCACAAAATGAAAATAAGCATTAGGTTCTTTGGGACGTGTTTACCGCTTGGCGGGGAAAACAAGCAAACGTTTACGTGCAAAATTTCGAATACTACTTTCCCATTATTGACCGCACGCTCACTGTTTTAAATAATCACCAACTTCACCGGATATGTTGCTTGCGCTGAATATGCGCAACTACAGCGTTGTACTCATTTCAATAAGAGGCAGACATCCATGGTTGCACGCAAGCTGCGCTGGCACACGTTGTTCTTGATTTGCTCGTTTATAAACGTGGCCGCGCAGCAGATTAGCGGCAATATTAATGGCACGATTACCGACCCCAGCGGCGCGGCCATCCAGAATGCAACGGTAACGGCCAAACAAATTGAGACCGGTCTGGCTCGCTCGGCGACTACCAGCCGGCAGGGGACCTATGTTCTTGTTGAACTTCCCGTTGGACATTACCAAGTCGAGATCCAATCAAAAGGATTTGAGAAATATGTTCAACAAGGAATTTCTCTCGATGTCAACGAAACCGCTACCGTGAATGTCCACCTGAAAGTAGGCTCTGAAACGCAAGAGGTTCAAGTCAACGCCAACGCCGCCTTGATTCAAAGTACGGTCAGCAGTCTGGGGCAAACTGTAGAAGAACAGGAAATCCTCGATCTCCCATTGGATGGCCGCAACTTTGCCCAGCTCGGGGTGCTTCAACCCGGCGTGGTTCCTTTAACGCCCGGTCTCATAGAGGCTGGCGGAGGCTTGCGCGACAGCCAGGGTTACGCGGTGAATGGGCAGCGGCCAGAGTCCAACAACTTCATGATTGACGGCGCAGACAACGTAAACTCCGTGGACGCCGGCTATGTACTGAAGCCACCAATCGACGCAATTGCCGAGTTCCGCATCCTTACGCAAAACTCGAATGCAGAATTTGGGAGAAGCTTGGGCTCAACAACGAACATCATCACACGGGCGGGATCAAACCAATTTCACGGCGCATTGTGGGAATTTTTTCGCAATGACGCCATGGATGCGTCCGACTATTTCACTCATAGCGTTCAGCAGTTGAAGCAAAATCAATTTGGTGGAACTTTTGGCGGCCCCATTGTCAAAGATAAGACCTTCTTTTTCGGATATTACGAGGGCTTCCGCAATCGGCAGGGTGAAACCGATTCCGCGACCGTGCCATCGCAATTAGAACGGCAGGGAAATTTCTCAGAGTTGTGCCCTGAAGGTTTCACCAACGGCTTTTGTAACAATCCGAATGGCCAGCTCGTCAACGAAGAATCGGGCCAACCGGTCCCAAACAACATCCTGACCTCCATTGATCCAATCGCACAAAACATTTTGCCATTCTTCCCCATCGCCAACAGCGGGTTGAACACTTTCATCACGACACAAAGCAAGAGCGAGAATAATGACGCATTTGGGCTGCGTTTTGACCACTATCTAAGGCCATCAGACACGCTGAATTTCCGCTACATGTATAGTGCGGGGCCAACGACCGATCCTCTTTCACCTGCCGGCGCCAACGTTCCGGGCTTTCCCGTTGGCGAAGACGATCGCGCGCAGAATTTCGTCGCACAAGAAACACACGTTTTTTCGCCCAAGCTGACTGCTGTAGCGCGGTTTTCATATCTGCGCAACAAGTTCCTTTTTGGCGACCACCTCAATCACACATCGCCCAATAGTCTTGGTTTTCAGTACCAACCGACACTGACGGAAGCCGAAGGGCCTCCTTTTATCCAGATCGGAGGTTATGCTTCAGTTGGAGATCCCATCACTGGTCCGCGCAACACCTATCAGAATACGTTTGATTATTCGGGTTCATTAAGCTGGATTCGCGGCCGTCACGAAATGAAGTTCGGGGGTGGATATCGCCACGAAAATATCAACGCATTGCAGGGCATTGCGACGAACGGATTCTTTGTTTTCGCACCATTTCCATTCAGCGATGGTTTTGCCAGTTTTCTAGAGGGCGCCCCGGTGTTTTTCCTGCAAGGCGTCGGTGATTTTTCACGAGGTATTCGCGGGAAAGCTTCAAATCTATATGCCCAGGATACTTATAAAGCCACTTCGCGCTTAACACTGAACTTCGGTTTGCGTTACGAACTGCCCTCCCCATATACCGAAATTCACAACCGCCAGAATCTTTGGATTCCCGGCGTGCAATCGAAAGTCATGCCCAGCGCACCACCCGGATTGCTTTATCCCGGCGATCCTGGCGTGCCCGCGGGTTTGATTCCGACGGACAAGAAAGCCTTCGCTCCACGGGTTGGTTTGGCGTTTGACCCGACTGGCGGCGGAAAGTGGCTCATAACATCTGCATACGGCATTTATTATGAGCCTTATTACACTGGCAATGGCGGCCCCTTGCAATCGCCGATTAGCGCACCGCCATACCTCCAAACGCCGCAAGTGAATTTTCCGAACTTCGCGAACCCTTATGCGGGACAAAATCTTTTTACCGGCCAGTTTGCCGAGCCGATGACGCTGCTTACGCTTGCGCCCAATTTACCTTTGCCATATACGCAGGACTGGAATCTCAATATCCAAAAATCATTTGGGGCCAACTGGCTCGCGCAAATCGGGTACGTAGGGACTAAGGGAACCAAGCTTCCGCGATTTATCGAAGGAAATCCGACAGAATTTATTCCTGGGCTGGATTCGAGCGGCAATCCGATTTCAAATGAAAATAATGTGAATCAACGCCGGCTTTATTCGGGATGTACTCTGACTTCGCCGAATAATTGCGTGTATGCTTCAGCAGGTTTGATCACTGGCGCCGCAGGTTCTTCCTATAATGCTCTAGAAACCAGTTTGCGTAAGCGATTTGGCTATGGCCTGTCATTCTTGGCTTCTTATACATTGTCAAAATCAATTGACGACGTTTCCTCTTTTAACATCACCGGTTCTGCTTCACAACCAGTGGCGGGAGAAAACGACTTAGCGCAGAACCCATTTGATCTTGCAGCCGAACGCGGTAGGTCCATGTTCGATGCGCGGCATCGTTTTGTACTCAGTTATCAGTGGAGCATTCCGTTCTGGAATCACGCTACAACTTGGTATCAATATGCCTTCGGCAACTGGCAGGTCAACGGCATCATGACAGCCATGTCAGGCACGCCTTTTACGGGTTTCGATTCGTCGGATAATTCTCTTCAAGGAAGCGCGCCTGAGATTACAGGCTTTTCAGCCAATCGGCCCAATGTGATAGGAAATCCCAACTCCGGCCCACGCACCGCACAGGAGTGGTTTAACGTGAGCGCTTTCCAAAAACTCGCGCCTGATCCGCTTGGCCGATACCAGGTTTTCGGGGATGAAGGCCGCAACGTGGTCGAAGGCCCTGGCTATGTAAACTGGGACTTTTCCGTGTTCAAAAAAATTGCGATCGCAGAATCCAAGCAACTGCAATTCCGTGCAGAATTTTTTAACTTCCTGAACCATACAAATTTTCGGTTGCCAGTGAGCGATATTAGTTCACCTAATTTTGGACAAATCCAATCAGACGTAGGGCCGCGGGTGACACAACTGGCGTTGAAGTTCTCGTTCTAATGAGCATCAGAAGCCAGCCGATGGTGTGATGCCCTTGGCTTCGATACATTCGTAGGATTTTCCGGCGGCGAGATTTTTGTATTCTTCAATTTTTCCGTTTGGCCACTGAATTACGACGCGCTCGATTTTGTCGCGCTTGCCAAGGCCGAAAGTAACGGGCAGTTCAGATTGCGACAAATAGCTCGAGCCGCTTTTTACCATACGAGATTGAATCGTGCCTTCGTGATAGATGCGAACCATCGCGCCAATGGCGTCGCGGTTCGATTGCGTACCGATCAGTCGGAACCGGATGCTTTTGTTTCCTGAATGTTGGTCGTTGCGATACAGGCAAGCCGGCCCATTATTCGTGGTGATAAGAATATCGGCATCCCCGTCGCGGTCAAAGTCACCGTATGCAAGGCCCCGTCCAACTTTGGCTTGATGAAATTCATTGCCAACGTCTGCGCTAACATCTCGGAATTGCCTTTTTCCCTCGTTTAGAAAAAGTTGCGGCGGCTGCGCATAGCCTACATTCCCGCGGATATTCCGTACCGTCTCATCAATATGGCCATTGGCGACCACGAGATCTAGATTGCCGTCGAGATCGGCATCGAGAAATACACAACCAAAACCAAGGGTGTTTTTCGAAGGCAATCCAACGCCCGATGGGACCGCGATGTCTTCGTAACTTCCATTTCCAAGATTGCGATACAGTCCAATCATTTCATTGTCGAAATTAGTGATGGTTATGCCGGCGGCGCCTGAATTTTCGAAGTCGCCGATATCTACACCCATGCCCGCGCGAGCTTTGCCGTCTGCACTAAACGCGAGTCCTGCTTCAACCGCAACTTCTTTGAATGTGCCGTTGCGGAGATTCCGGTAAAGCTTATTTGGCTGTGTATCGTTGGCGACCAGTAAATCGGGCCATCCGTCCTGGTCATAGTCAAGCATAGCTACACCTAAAGATTTCGAGCTGCTGTCGAAAACGCCGCTCTTTGCCGTCACGTCCTCAAACGTGCCATCGCCTCGATTGCGAAATAGCCAGCAGGTCTCACCGCGGTATGCTTCCGGAGTGCAATAAGACTTGTGTTTCCCATCGAGACTGCAAAAAACATCGTGCTCAGACGACCACTTGACGTAATTGCAGATAAACAGATCGAGTAGCCCATCGCGATCAAAATCAAGCCACAATGCGGATGTGCTGAATGCATGCCTGCCATCCAACCCGCTTTTTCGCGTCACATCGATAAAAGTTCCTTTACCCGTGTTCTTAAAGAGCCGGTTTTGCCCAACGCAGGTGACAAGAATGTCAGGAAATCCATCGTTGTTATAGTCCCCGACTGCAACGCCCATGCCATACATCTCGATGTCGAGACCCGCTTTATGAGTTACATCGGTAAATGTGCCATCCCGGTTGTTTCGATAGAGTTGGAGCGTGGATCTTTGATGATTGTGTCCCGGCCAATCCATGCCATTAATAAGGAGAATGTCCTGCCAGCCGTCGCCGTCGTAATCGAGGAACGCGCACCCGGAGCCTAATGTTTCCGGGAGCAACTTTCCACCGTACGCTCCGCTGTTATGTTGGAATTGAATGCCGGATGAACCCGTAACATCCACAAGTTGAAATCCTGGAGATGCCGCTTGAGCAAATGGCTGAGCCAGTAATTCCCAAGGCAAGATCAGCGCCGATGCCACGCTTGTTGTGTCACGCAAGAATTTCCTGCGATTCAAGGAATGTTCACCAGTCCGTTGCGAATAGCATAAACGACCAACTCCGCAGTTTTATGGATGCCCAGTGTGTCCATGATGTTGGCGCGATGAACGGCGACTGTATTTGCACTCAACTCCAGCAATGTGGCAATTTCTTTGTTCGACTTGCCGGCTACGATCCATCGCAAAACTTCGAGTTCGCGCGGGGTGAGTGCGGAAGTCCGCTCTCCCCTGAGGCTGTAAGTCGGAGAAATTTGGGGATCAAGTACGATTTCGCCGGCCACGGCACGCCGAATAGCGCTAACCAGCTCCATATCCATGGCACTTTTCAAAATGTACCCGCGTGCGCCAGCGTCCAAGGCCTGCCGCACCAAAGTTTCTTCGGAGTGCATGCTCAACATTAAAATTGCTGTATCAGGGTGCTCTTCAAGAATGCGCCGGGTAGCATCGAGCCCGCTCATGCCCTGAAGAGCGCAGTCCATCATGATAAGTTGCGGGTGGAATTCCGTTGCTAAACTTAAGGCCTCTTCGCCGCTGCTGGCTTCGCCGACTACTTCAATATCGGGTGCGTCCTCCAAAATACGTCGAAACCCGCGGCGCACGAGGCTGTGATCATCAACCAGCAGTACCGAAATCTTATCGGCCATGTTTCTCCGCTGCCTCTATTGGTACATGAAGACGAATCAGAGACCCACCCTCAATCGGGACAGCATATTCAATGCTGCCGCCAAGTATTTCAGCGCGTTCACGCATAGCCACCAGCCCAATACCTCCTTTAGCAGATTTCGCGGTGAACCCTACGCCATGATCTTCCACCTCAAGTTCGAGCGCTTTAGGAAGAAAGCGAAATCGCACCCAAGCCTGGAGTGTTCCAGAATGGCGTACAACATTATTTAATGCTTCCTGCAAGATTCGGTAAATATGAACTCCCACTTCTCCATTCACGGGAAACGGTACACCAGATTTTTCATAGGAAATGGTAAGTCCCGTTTGCCGTTCGACTACTGGAATATATGCATCGATTGTATTCTCGAGGCTTTGCTCATCAATCATCACTGGGTGCAGCGCCTGCGAAAGGCTGCGCACTTTTTCAAGCGTGGTCTGTGCAATTTCGGTAACTTCCTGCAATTCGGCGCGCAGCGGTGATTCTTCGGGCACACGATTGCGGGCACGGCTGAGCATGGCGCCCATTGCCGTTAGAATTTGCCCAAAATCATCATGCAATTCGCGCGAAATATATTGCAAGGTAGATTCCTGGGTTGAAATGAGCTTCTGCGCCAGCTCGCTGCGTTGGTCCGACAAGGCAGCAATCTGTGCGAAAAGTTTGCGATTGGATTGGATCATCGAAAGGCTGGTTAAGAGAATGGCCGCAAGGATCGCAGCAAGGAACCAGTAAACCTGTCTTTGCACTCGATCGTAAATTTGTCCGACTTGGGCAGCGGCTTGTTCCTCGTTCGCGTTGTTTTGTACAAGCATTCTGGCGACAGCAGTACTCAGCCCTGCTTGCCGCGCCTGTAACGATAAGCGTATTTGTGCCCGCGCATCGCTCTCCTTGCCGCTTTGCGCCAGCACAAAAATTCGATCGGACGCGTCCCAAAACTGCGCGATGGAGTTGCTGAGAAATTGCCTTTGCTCAGGCGTTTGCTGAACTACAGCCGTTTGCCCTTCGACTCGCAATGCATCGTCCAAGTCGGAACGGATACGTTGAAATTGGGCCGTCCATGCGGTCAAAGGGTACGGTTCGTCGTTATCAAGCATGTCGCGCATCGCGACTGCGATCAAATTCAAATCATTCTGAATGCGTAAAAGCTGGAGTGAATCTTTGCGATTTCGGGCTGCGGTAGTATTTTGCAGTTCGCGAAGCCCCGAAATTTGCCAGGTGATATAGAGCGTATATGCAATCAATGCCGCGAGGGTAACGATCAATCCGAGGAATAACCCTGGAACTGGCGAGCGGTTTGAAGTTGGCAAATGCACGCTCCGAGGATATAACGTGGCGGTGATTGGGCACCAGAAACGCGCGAAACTGCCTGGATCTGAGCCCCGAAAAACGGACTCAATCCTCGAGTAAGATTACAAAGTCAACTGGCCCGATTGATAAAGTCGATCTAAATCATGATTGAACTGCTTTCTATCATTGCTGTTGGATTTTTTCTCGGTATGCGGCATGCTACCGATCCTGACCATGTCATCGCAGTAACGACGATCGTTAGCGGACAGCGGAAGCTTGGCCGCGCAGCGCTTATCGGCGCATTTTGGGGATTGGGCCACACCCTAACGATTTTCCTGGTGGGTGCTGGAATCATCCTTTTTAATTTGGTGATTCCACCACGTATCGGTCTCAGCATGGAGTTTTCCGTTGGGATCATGCTGATAGTGTTGGGAATTATCAACGTGGCAGGGTTTTTGCGATCTGTGCCAAGCCCCCTGACGAACCATGAGGAAGTAGCCACACATTCCCACGTGCACACACACGGCGACTATGTACACAACCATCGCCACGGGCACACGTCGGAAACTCATTCGCATACCCCTAACCAGACTCCGGTGGCTTTTCTAGACCGATTACTGGCACGATCGAATCTTTATCAACACGTGCGGCCGTTAGCGGTCGGGATTGTGCATGGCCTTGCGGGTTCAGCGGCTGTTGCTCTGCTTGTGCTGACTACCATCCGTAACCCGTATTGGGCGATTGCTTATTTATTGCTTTTTGGTGTCGGTACGATTGCCGGCATGATGGTCATCACGATGAGTTTGGCTTCTACTATACGGGTTGTAGGTCGGAATCAGTTCATTGCCCAGAGATTAGGAATGGCTTCCGGGCTGTTAAGTCTGGCCTTTGGCCTCTTTGTGGTCTATCAGATCGGCTTCGTCAACGGCCTTTTTACGGCTCACCCATCTTGGGTTCCGCGGTAGGATGGATTCCAAGTTTCACGCCAGCTGTATTCATGCAGGTTGTTCCATCACTCGTGACCTCAATTTCCTCTGGTCACCCCTCTGTGCGTGCTCCGGAGAAATTCGAGTAATGCAGCGTTCGGAGTTGTAGCAAGCCTGCGTCACGATGCATCACTTTTGCCATCTTCATGACCACGGTTGTAGGATCTTGCGATTGCCCACACTTGGCGTGACCCCTCAGCCATCTCAAGTTCGAGCCCATCCGGGCCGACTATAACGTTTGGTGAATTGGCGTCGAGCGGCAACTCTACGCGGAAGGTTGATCCCTTTCCAACTTCGCTCTCAAGCGAAATTGTCCCGTGATGCTGGACGACAATCCATTGCGCAATTGACAGGCCCAGCCCGGCACCGCCCATTTCGCGGCTTCTGGCTTTATCCACACGATAAAATCGTTCGAAAATTTTTTCCTGATCTGTTTTTTCGATCCCTATGCCACTATCGCTAACCGCGATTCGTGCTCTGCCGTCTGCGCGTTGCAACGACAAGCGCACATGGCCCTGAGGCGTAGTGTATTTGAACGCATTATCGAGCAGAATGTTGATGACCCGGCGAATAGCCGATTCATCGCCCGGGATAACGAGTGGAGCGCCTTCCAGTTGTTCGCTGAATTGCATATCGCGGATTGTAGCAACTTGACGCCAGCCAGCGGCGACATCCGCTACTGTCTCAGTTAGATTCATCGGACGAATGGAAATCGCCTCGCGCCCGGAGTCCGCGCGCGCCAGCGATAAAAGCTGTTCCAGCAGAAAAGTGGATCGTTCCGCTTCCAGGAGAATATGTTGTAGTGCGTCGCGGTATTCCGCATCCGTCCGCGGACGGCGCAAAGCCAATTCCGCTTCGGTACGCATCAGGGCAATGGGAGTGCGCAGTTCGTGGGAAGCATCGGCAGTAAATTGAGTGATGCGCTGTACTCCGCCCTCAATACGATCCAGCATTCCATTCAAGGTATCGGAAAGGCGCTGTAATTCATCCCCGGTACTTAACGTTTCCAACCGCTCCCGCAAATTCTCGCCGCTAATGGACTGTGCAGTCTTTGTCAACCTGTCAACTGGGGACAGCGCGCGGCGGCTAAGAACGTATCCCATGGCGGCAGCGATTAGTAGAACGATGGGCGCAAACATTAACAATGCACGGCGAATAACGGTAAGCGTTCGAACCACATCATCGGTCGGCACACCAGTTTGCAAGCTATAAGTCCGTCCGTTGACGACGAACGATTCATAGATGAAGCGGAACGGCCTCCCGCCCAGAACTAAGTCCTCGAAGGAATCCGGCGGCTGACGGCCCGCATCCAGCGGCAGGGGGTGCTGCTGCAGGAAGTGCGAACGATAGATCGATTCCCCGCCGACGTCGGATAGCTGCAGATAATCGCCGGAATGCTCGATTAAGTAAGCTTCAGAAACTTCCTCTTGCAGTTTGGCGATGGTAGCGTTCTTTTTTTGCGCGGCCAAAAAATTCTTCATATCATCAACCTGCGCGGTGAGCGACGCATTAGCCATTCGATAGAGATTGTGTCGCAAGATTAGCCACATGCCAGCGCCGAAGAGCGCTTGCGCCACGGCAAAGATCAGCACATACCGCAAAGTGAGCCGCAATCCGATGGAAAGTTTCTTCATGAGCAAACATCCTTCCGAATTGAGTAGCCGGCTCCGCGCACGGTGTGGATCAATTTTGTCAGCCCAGGCAGGTCAATCTTGTTCCGCAGCAGGTGAACAAAAGCATCGAGCGTATTTTCTTCAACCTCATGGTTTGTGC
>JAJPHW010000008.1 GCA_021325035.1 Terriglobia bacterium | reverse complement strand
TCTGATTTGGACAAGCTGGCGGGCAGCATCAGCAGCGCCAAGGGCTACATCGTGGCCGTGGAAGGCAGCACCGATTCCACCGGCGATGCGCAATACAACTACGATCTTAGCCAGCGCCGCGCCCGCGCAGTCATCCAATACCTGGCGTCGGAGCATCAGGTTCCGGCCTACAAGATTTATGTCATCGGCCTCGGCAAGGACAAGCCAGTGGACAGCAACAAAACACGTGAAGGACGCTCGAAAAACCGCCGCGTGGATGTCCGCCTCATGACAAACACGGCTGACAATGCAACACCGGCAACTCAGCCAGCGGCGAGCGCAAGCCCGTCGTCGTTGTAAGAAACGCGTAAGCAAATTTTTACCCCTCCTCCCCGGAGGATTTCGCCAACCAGGCCGCCTCTCCCCCGAAGCGGCCTGTTTTTATTTCCGCTCGACGCATCTAAAATAAAATTATGCGCATGGGCAGGCTCGCACTGGCAGCTTCATTGTTATTGGCAACATCTGGATGGGCGCAAACCAGTTCCCAGAGCCCATCCAGCCAGCTTCCGCCGAATCAAGCCCCGCCCCGCTCGGATGACGACATTAACTCAAGCTCCAGCAAGGATTCGCAAATAGACATCGCTCCACCGAGAAACGACGCCAAAGACCACCCCAACAGCGGCCTGCCGGAAATGACCGAGCCATCCAGGAATACTGACGCTGCCTCCAGCGATGTGAATGAGGTGCACCCCTTCAATCCCTACCGTGCCACGAAGGATGATGAAGTCGGTGAATACTACCTGAAATTGAAAGACTACAAAGGCGCGCTGGCCCGCTTTCAGGATGCGCTCGACTACAAGCCGAATGACGCCATCGCCAATTTCCGCATGGCGCAATGCTACGAAAAGATGAACGATCCAGTGCAAGCCGCGGTGCACTACCGCGAATATCTCAGGATTTTACCCAATGGGCCTTTTGCCAAGGACGCGCGGAAGGCGTTAGAGAAATTGCCAGCGGCTCCCTCTACGACAGCGCAACAGTAGTATCTTTCGCCGATATCCAGGACGTTTTTCCCATGCCGTGAATGCTTTGTAAGACAGCGCGGATTTCTTCCAGCCGGTCTTGCCTGCGTTGATATTCGGCTCTCGCCTCGCGAGTGGCTGCGGAGCCGCTCTCCCAGTAGAGCCTATTTTCAGAGTGGATGGCGCTCATCTCGGAAACTAAAGGCGCAACCTCGCGGCTTAAAACGACGAGGATGGCTTGCTCGCCAAATTTGCATCCCACACAGCGGCGTAGCGTTGCTTGCGTTCGTTTCCGCCGTGACGGCTTGAGCATGGGTTCCTCGTTCGGAAAAATACGTAGAACCCAAACTACACAAGTCAGTCCGGGAATACTGTTCAATTGGGAACACCCCAGCTAAGCCGGAGGGCCACCCAGACGAGTAGCAACCAGCACTTCCAAAAGTGTGGCTGTGCTCCGGATGGTGCCGCAGATGGTCAAGATGGCATCGGTTACAGTGGGATGCTCTTCTGCTGTTAATTCAAGCCGCTGAGAAACGCGCTTTAGCTGTTCGGCTTCATGCAAGATGCTGCTGGAAGGCATGGGTCCCTTCTTCCGCGAACCTAAGAGAGGAAAACTTCAGGATGGGCTGCCTTAGCGCAGAGAACCTGAAAGAGGAAAAGAGGGAACCCCCAAGCGGAGCGTATCACATAGCGCGCCCATTATTCATGCAAAACTACTGTGAGAAGTGAACTGCGGACCTCGAGGCTGCCATCGTAGTCAATGAATCCCAACCTTCTGAATTTATTCATGAAAGTGTTCACCCGCGAACGCGTGGTGCCCACCATTTCAGCCAGGGTTTGTTGACTCACGTTGGGAATTTCAGTTCTGTCGCCGATGCCGTCCTTGCCGAAACCTGCGAACATGAGAAGAATACGGGCCAAACGTTTCTCGCTGGAATTAAAAAGTTGATCGATCAGGTCTTCGCGGTAGCGGAAATTCTTGGCCAAAAGATGTTCCACAAACAAATCTGAAAACGCACGCTCGGAATGAAGCACCTTCAACATCGCTTTCTTCTCAATCCGCATAAGCGTGCAACTGGTCAAAGCCGTCGCGGTTCCGAGTTGTACGTGTTGGGTGAGCAGCGCGTCTTCGCCAAAGAAATCGCCCGCGCCCAGAATTCCAATGGTTGCTTCCTTACCGGTCGCCGAGACTACCGTTAATTTGACTTTGCCGGTACGGATGTAGAAGACGGCATTACAGGGATCTCCCTGAGCGAATATGGTGCGGCGTTCCGGGACCGACACCATCTTTCTTCCCATCCCAATCTTGGAGAGGAAGGCCTTCGCGTCGAAGGATGGGGTCTTTCTCCTGTTAACCATGACACCCTTGCCGAAAAATATACCAGACAGGGCGGCCCGGCGCACGGGATCACAGTCTTTGGCAGACGAGGCGTCCGCCCCAACGTAATTTAGGTGCGCGAACCTAGATGCGCCGACGCGAATGGGCGCCAAAAGCGGCCATACTAAGGCTGCCTCTGTTTGAGCCGTTGCCTTCGTTCAGCCTTGACGCTCTGTTTCGTCTTTTCATATTTCTGTAATGAGGCTCGTATAAGCTTGCGATGACTGAGAGGTTTCAGAGAGGGCTCCCTCTTGGAACGACAAACCTATCCGAAAAAATAAAGAGAGGACCGCCATGAGACCCCGCACTGTCTGTCTGCTTCTTCTCTTCGCGCTGGCATCCACACTCGCTTACGCCCAACTTCCGCAGTTCAGACACATCGTCATCATCGTGCAGGAAAATCGCACACCGGATAATCTCTTTGGCTCGGGCCCATCGCTCTCTCACTGCGGAACGGAAGATCCGTTCGAAGCCGGCGTGGACATTGTTGGAGGCGGCTACGGAACTCCGCCGGGAGGAAGCAGGCAGGAAATCTGCAGCTTTCCTGTGGCTATGAACGCTGGCTTCGACCCCGATCATTTTTATGACGACATAAACAATAACGGCTATGGATGGCTTCACCAGTACGACAGTGGAAACATGGACGGGTTCTGTGAAATCTACACGAATGGCCAATGCCTGCAGTATTCGTATGTGCAAAGGCCCGACGTGCAGCCCTATTTTGATATCGCCACAAATTACGGTTTCGCGAATTACATGTTCCAGACCAACGAAGGCCCGAGTTTTCCCGCGCACCAGATGCTATTCAGCGGGACCTCGGCGCCCACCAATCCCAACGATCCAAGCGGTTATGGGGTAGACTTTGTCGCGGAGAATCCAATAAATCAAAATGGCGGCAACCATGACGGCGGCTGTGCGGACGATCCCGCACAACGAAATATCGACGACGAGCCGTCATGGGTGTTTCCCACGGGTGTCGAGTTTACGGCAACCCAAATGATGAATCTGCATCTTCCATTTGGTCTGGAATGCTACCCCCACGACAGCCTGGTGACGGCGGTCAATGGAACCGGAATAACTAATAAGGCAACCTGGCACTATTACACTCCGACCGACGGTTCAATCTGGACCGCACCAGCCGCGATTCCCGAAGCTTGCTACGGGCAGAATTCCGGCTATCCTCTAGGCAACGCATGCAGGAACTATACGGAGTATTCCAGTCACGTTATTATTCCTGGCACAATGTCAGGGCAGGGCGCGCCGATCTTCGGGGACATCGCGGACTGCAACCTGCCGCAAATCACCTGGGTCATTCCAGATCAGGCTTGGTCAGACCATCCCGGCCAGCCAACGGGGCCCGCGATGGGCCCATCTTGGGTGGGCGATATCATTGATGCGGTGGGTGGCAGTCCTTGCACCGATACGGTAAACGGTAGCCAAGTATCGTATTGGGACGACACCGCAATCTTCGTCGTCTGGGACGACTGGGGCGGCTTCTACGATCACGTCTCTCCAGCGACAACCACTGGTATCGGCGTTTACCGAAGCACAGAGCAGGGCACTTGCCCTATCAGCATCGCGCCGAACGGCTGGGGCTGTGGTAATGTGTACGGCTTCCGGGTGCCTCTGTTGGTGGTTTCGGCTTATACAAACCCGGGCTACGTGTCCGGGATGTGCACGGGCACGTGCCCGAACAGTGTGTTCCCGTATGTACACGATTTTGGCAGCATCCTGGCCTTCACGGAATACAACTTCGGCATGGGATCAATCGACAATACCGGAGACAAGGGCTACGCCGACCGGAACGCACCTGACAATTCCCTGACGAATATCCCGTTGCAGGAATTTTTCAGCGTAGCCAATAAACGGACCTTCACCTACATCAACACGCCATATCCTTCGAGCACATTCACGAACTATTACCAGCAGCATCCCAACTACCAGCCGACGGGCCCGGATGGAGGCCCTGATGACTAAGTTGAGGGCCTTCTTGGCAATGACGCTGGTTAGCCTTCTACTCAGCTCCGCGGCTGGCGCGAGCCGTTTTAAGGTGCTGCACAATTTCGGAGCAACGGGCGATGGGGCATCTCCTGCCGGGCCGCCTCTGTTGACCGGCACGGGCCTTTACGGGATCACTGCAGTCGGGGGCACGTCGAACCAATGTGAGTACGGTTGTGGCACTGCTTACCACATAAGGTCTGTAAAGGGCGGGTTCGCATATAGCGTCATTTACGACTTCTCGTATGCTTTCTCGACAAATCCAGACGGCGATTTGGTCGCCGACACCGCCGGGAACCTTTACGGCACGGCACTGGGTTTTGGTTCTATAGTTTTTGAGCTCCAAACGAGTATGGAAGGTTGGAGCTTTAGCTCTATTTACGACGGAGGGGCTGAGCCCGGTTTGACGATCGATGCATCTGGCAACATTTTTGGTGTGATCGGCGGCGGCGTCAATAATGGCGCCGGGGCGTTGGGGGAACTGTCGCCGTTGGATGGGGGTTGGAACTACACGACCCTTTATAGCTTCTGCAGTCAACCCAAATGTGCTGACGGAGCGCCACCATACAACCCCGTGAGCATGGACGAAGCGGGCAATCTCTACGGCACCACGTACGACGCTGGCTTCAAAAATGAGGGCATTGCATATCAGCTGAACCGGGGCACCGATCCGGCGACCGGCGCGACGACTTGGACCTACTACATCATGCATAGTTTTGGCATCAGTGAATTGCCAGACGATGGCCGCAATCCAAATGGGGGGCTGACTGAAGATCGCTCGGGCAATGCTTTCGGCACTACGCCCGTCGGAGGCCAGGGATGCCCATTTCCTGGCTGCGGCACGGTTTTTGAGCTGTCGCCCAATCCGTACGAACCAGGTATATGGCGCGAAAAAATTCTCTACGATTTTCCTGGCGACACGTCCTGCGCCCAAGGCTGCGCCCCGGCCTACAATCTGGTCTTTGACAAGGCGGGCAATCTTTATGGCATCAACGGCGGTGGGCTGACTTGTCCCGGAGGCGCGCCCTGCGGCATGGTCTATAAGCTTACTCCGACCGAGAGCGGGCCATGGATATATACCATCGTGCATGAATTCAACGGCGACGACGGCGAATATCCCATCGGCTTGGCCATCGACGGCAGGGGCAACCTATTTGGCACGACGCAGAGAGGCGGCCGATACGGCTCAGGCGTCGTGTTTGAGATCACGCCATGAGCTGTCCACTAGGAGATATGCTGGTGTCTAAGCTTTTCAATATCGCCAACAAAACGGACCTTCACCTACATCAACACGCCATATCCTTCGAGCACATTCACGAACTATTACCAGCAGCATCCCAACTACCAGCCGACGGGCCCGGATGGAGGCCCCGATGACTAGGCTGAGTAAATTCTTGGCATCGTCATTGCTTGGCCTCCTGCTGGCCCCACCGATATTTGGCGCGAGCCACTTTAAAGTGCTATACGATTTCGGCGCCACAAGGGAGGGTGGAGTTTACCCAGGAGGGCCACCGCTTTTGCTCAACGGAAATCTGTACGGCACAACTTACAGCGGCGGCGACACGGGAGCGTGCGAGGGATACGGCTGCGGTACAGTCTTCGAGCTGACGCTCGCCGATGGAAAGATCGTCGAGGAGATCATCTACGAGTTCCACGACAACGGTGACGGTGCCAACCCCGATTGCTGCCTCGCATCGGATTTGACGGGTAACCTCTACGGCACATCGCGAGGAGCAGGCGTTGGTGCCAGCCCCATTTTTGAGCTTTCGCCAAGTGCGGGCGGCTGGAATTTTCAAGCCATTTACCAACCGGGGGGCAGTCCCGGCCTGACGGTCAATAGGTCGGGTAATATTTTTGGTGTAATCGGCGGCGGCGTCAATAATGGCGCCGGAGCGTTGGGGGAGTTGTCGCCTTTCGATGGAGTCTGGAATTACGCAGCCCTCTACAGTTTTTGCAGTCAGCCTCACTGCGCCGACGGAGAGCCTCCTTACAACCCGGTCAGCATAGATTCCAAAGGCAATTTGTACGGTACGGTGTATAACGGCGGCGAATACGGGTATGGGCTGGCCTACGAGTTGGGCCGGGATCCCACTGACGTTCTATCGGCCGTCTGGAAGTACCACGTCATGCACAGTTTCGGCGCCTATCCCGGCGATGCCGGGCGATCGTTGGCCGGTCTGGTCCCGGACGGGCGAGGCAATGCCTTCGGCGCAGGCTATAACGGCGGCCCCAACGGCTATGGGGTGATCTATGAACTCAAGCCGTCTTTAGAGAACCCGTGGATGTGGGACGAAGTCCAACTGTACGGCTTTTCGGCGGACCTCGCTCAAGGCGGCTTTCCCACGGGCGCGATGGTGATGGACAAGAAAGGAAATCTCTACGGCACTAATGGTGGTGGGCCAGCCACTTGCCCGGGCGGCGTATCCTGCGGAATGGTTTACGAGCTCTCACCGACAAAAAGCGGACCGTGGACCTACACCATCCTTCACATCTTCAACGGTACCGACGGATTTGTGCCCAACGGCCTGGCCATCGACGAAAAAGGCAACCTCTTCGGCACTACCAACGAAGGCGGCGCCTATGACGACGGTGTCGTGTTTGAGATCACGCCATGAATTTGCGCACTCGTCGCTAACTCGTTGAGTTTTCGTGCAAGTTGTTGATTATTCGTGCGGGTCGTTTTTCGGGACCGGAAAGTGCATTCGGATGCCTTCGTAGAAATGCGTTTCTTGGCCTCTGGGAGGCCCGTAGGCGGTGTTTGTCTCGTCGAACATCTTGGAGGTTGGATTTGTTACCGAAGCTTCTCCACGGGGCTAGAAACGCACGCATGTACGTTTCCCGAAATGGGACGCAAGTGTACGTACAAAAGGCTGTGTTCTGCCTCTCCGGACTTACTAATCCGGAAGGTTAAAAGCCGCTTGCATAACCGTTATGCTGCAACAATGGTTCCGCCCATCCCACCAAGCCGTTAAGAACTGAGATTCTTCGGCCCGCGAAGAAAAGCGCGGGCTCTCGGAATGACAAGGACCTGCGTTGTTCTAAAAAGCAGATTCCTCACCGCTAAAGCGGGTTCGGAATGACAAGGCGGAGAGAGGCAATGCAGCTATTGCGTTTTTGCCAGCTCGAACGGCTTTTGCAGGTAGCGGCGGGCTTCGTCGAGCGCTCCCTGCGTATTGTCGTTGGTTTGAATAGCTTGGCGGTATTCGTTGGTGGCGCGCTCGCGTTGTCCAGTAATATCGAAAATCTTGCCCAGTTGAATGTGGCTCCAGACTTCCGTCCATCGCGGCTCGCCGTCGCCGTTGAGACATTCCCGATAGGCATTGGCGGAAGATTGATAGTTCTTCTGCTGGAAGAAGACTTCGGCGATGCGGTAATGCGCAAGCGAGCTGATTTTGTTGGCTTCGAGGGCTTTGTTGTACTCGGCTAGCGCCCCGGCGAGGTCGCCCTGCTGCACTAATGCCTGTCCGCGTTGAATGGAGGCGCGAATCTTAATTTCCGCCGAATTCTTCAGCACCCAGTTGCCGGGATCCACCGTGATGCGGCGGGGCTTGCCGAAAGTTTCCACGGTAAAGGCGGAGTCGGTGCCGACCACGTCAATTCGTTTGTCTTCGGTCTTGCCGTCGGTGTCCACGCGTAAATCCACAGGCATGCGGAAGAGGTCGAGGTCTTGATTGATTTGGCCGACGATGCGGAAGCCTTTATTGTTGCCGAGGCGATAGACGGTGTATTTGGTTTTAAATTCCGGCGCGCCAGTGGAGTTGATCCATTGCGTGAAGAACCAGGTCAGCTTGTCGCCGTAATCCTGCTCGGCGATTTCTGTGAAGTCATCGACCGTTGCTGATTTGCCGGCAAACTTTGTGGCGAAGGTGCGCATGGTGTGGTCGAATTTCTGGTCTCCCTCGATCCAGCGCAACATGTGCAGAATCATCGCGCCTTTATCGGTAGTGAGGGATTGAAACTCGGGCGAGAACATATCCATCTTGCTGATGCTGCCCAAGGGAACTGAGTCATAGGCCAAAGCCCCGACGGACATATCTTTCACAGCTTCTTCGAGGCCCGCCTTGCCGGCGGCTTGTTCAACGTAGCGAGCTTCTGAGTAGCGGGCGAAACCGTCGCAGAGCCACCAATCATCGATTGAGGCGGGACTTACGGAAACACCCCACCATTGGTGAGCTATCGCATTGGCCAGAAGGCGGTAATTCACTTTATCGGTGATGGCACGGCTGGCGATGCCGGCCATTTCCGGCGCCCAGGCGGAAGGTAGCGTGTCATTGGGTAATTCGATTATGCGCAAAGTTGTCGAAGGCGCAGGGCCGTACAACGTAATGTAATAAGTGAATTCTTTCAGCGCAGTTTCAAGATAGAGCGTGCCCAGGTTTTGATGCACGGGCTTGAAAAAGACGTGCAAATCTACACCAGCTTCGTCGCTTTTATATTCCTGAAATGCTCCCGCGACGATGGTTCCGGGGAAGCTGGGCTTGCTCCACACAAATTTGAAAGTCTTGGTCGCAGCGCCAGATTTGGTTGTGGAGCTGGCCACTGTTTCGGTTCCGCTGCCAATCGCGAGCATGTAATTGGGGACGGTGATGTTCATAGTCGCGGTGAAGCGGTTGATGCCGAATGCATTCACGGGAAACCAGCGCCCGGCGTAGAGAAGATAGCTGGTGTCATCGTCAATTTTGGCGACGTTGAGGCCCTGCACAGGGCTATCTTCGACGGAGTTCAATTCGCCTTCGTAATCGAAGCTTAGCGAGGATGAGGCGTCTTTGGTGACCGGGTTGGGCAAAGTCACACGCACAGTGGAATCCTGCACGATGCGCTCTGCCGGAAGCGGTTTGCCGGAGTCGTCCGTCACTTTGGTGACGCGGAGGTCGTTGTGCAGCTCAAAAGTTGCGATGTTCAGGGTTTCGAGGGCGGTGAATTTGACTTTGACATGCGCGACGATGTGATGGGCGTGAGGGTCGAGCTGCGCGTCAATCTGGTAGTCGTCCACGCGCAGGTGCATTCTTTCGGCGGCTTGGGAGGACAAAGCGCTGAATATCAGGAAGATTGCAGAAGTGAGGATGAAAGTAATCCGAAGCCGCGAACGCGAAAAGTGCATTAAAAGCAATCTCCTGAAAACTGTAACTTTTCCTATGATGAAGATTGTGACGTAAAAGATGCTGCAAGGACAAGAGTTACACGTTTTTGCCCCGAAATAAGGCAAGAATAGCATCAGCAGCGCGGTCGGCGGCGGGGATGTGACCGGCACCTTCTCCAAGGCGGGCGCGGACTTCGGCGAGGCCGGCGAGCATGGCCGAGCGGGCAGGCCCATCGGGGATGATTTGTTTCATCTGGGCGACTATTTTTTCGACGGTGAAGTCGTGTTGGACAAGTTCGGGAACGATTTCGCGTTCGGCGATGAGGTTGACCATGGCGAAGTGGGGAACTTTAACACGGGATTTGCCGAGTAGATAAGTCAGCGGGGTGACACGATAGACCATGAGGAAGGGAATGTTCATCATGGCAGCTTCAACGGTAGCCGTGCCGCTGGCGATGATTCCGGCGCGGGAAAGAGCAAGAGCGGGCAGGGCTTCCGGGACGAGATGAATGTTGTTATTGCCGATTAATGAATTGAGTAACTGTGGATTTAGAGTCGAGGCGACCGGCAGTAAAAATTCATAATTTGCGCCGAGTTGGGCGGCCGCTGCAAGCATCTCGGGCAGGTTCATGCGGACTTCTTTAACGCGGCTGCCCGGCATGAGCGCGATCCAATGTTTATTGAGATCGAGATGGTGCTGCGAGGCGTAAGTTTCGCGTAAAATATCCGGCTTCGGCAAATCAGCCAGAGGATGGCCGATGAAGGTCGCGTCCACACCGCGGTCACGGTAGAACTTTTCTTCAAAAGGAAAAATCACCAGCGCTTTGGTGATGTAATCGCGCAGCAGGCGAACGCGTCCTTGTCGCCACGCCCAAAATTGGGGGGCAACGTAATAGGCCACGGGAATTCCGCGCTTGTGCATTTCGCGGGCGACGCGCCAATTGAAAGCGGGAGAGTCGATGACGATGGCGAGGTCGGGTTTGCGGCGGTCAGCTTCGGCGATGAGCTTGTGAAACAATCCCCAGATTTTAGGGAGGTGAGCGAGGATTTCGGTGATGCCGACGACGGCGAGGTCGGTGCTGTCAACGATGGAGTCGCATCCCGCGGCGCGCATGCGAGGGCCGCCGACTCCGAAAAATTCGAGAGCTGCGGAGCTTCGCTCCGCCGGACGGCCGGGGGCGGCCGTCCCCACGTGAACATTGGATGTCCCCAAATGAGCCCGGCGAAGCGCCTCAATGAGTTGCGCGGCATACATTTCACCCGAGGCTTCGCCAGCGGAGATCAGAATTTGCACGGACTAGAGCCGTCCTTTCCAATATTCCGGCTTGCGGCTGGTGTGTGCTACCGCAAGGACTTGAATGACTCCGGAAACGGATTCTCGATAAATCAAAAAGAAAGGAAAGTCAGTTAGTAAATACTTCCGGGTGTCAAGAAAACTTAGAGGCCAGCGCTGAGGTTTCAAGGCAATTTGGGCGATCGCACGTTCGACTTCGGCATCGAACCGCAACGCTGAGTCAACGCTGCGAGAAAAATACCAATCAAATGCCTCGTCGTATTCGGCAGCCGCTTGTTCGTGCAACTGCACCGTCTGGCCAGACGGCGGTTCAGTGGGCATGTCGGAGTTTAGCCAGGTTGCGTTTACGAACTTCCGACCAAGGGATGGTCTTGGCTCTCCCGGAATCCAACGCCTGGATGCGTCTGCCGATTTCAGCTTCCCAGGCGGCTTCAACTTCGGGGGAAACTTTGCCAATGAGATTCGAAATCAAGCAGTTCGCCAACGCTTCCCGTTCTTCCAGGGAAAGCGCGAGAGCCTGTTCGAGCAATTTTGAAACTTCCGGAGTCATGTGTGGCATAGCAAACCTCTGCGTTATTTTACGGCAGGGAGCAAGTTTGTGAAGAACGGGGCGGTTTGGCCTTGCGTGGAATCGCCACGAAGCGTCTCGACTTTCATGAGCTGCGCGCCATACATTTCACCGGAAGCCTCGCCAGCAGAGATCAGAATTCGCACAGGGTATTGTAAGGGACGAATCGCGGGCGGGGGCGCCCGCGCCACACGGTCACGGTGAAAGCTTGGCGCGTTCGGCCGTGAAGTTGTCGCTGCATTGCTTGGCGGGGACGAGGAGTTGTTCGAACTCGGGCGTGCCCCGCAGCGAAGCAAGCAAATGGTCTTTTTGTAAGGCGGTGTAGGCGCAATAGGGGCTTTCTACGACGGTCTTGAGCAGACGCAGGGCCAGCTCTTTGTTGCCGCAGAAAGCCATGTCTCCGGCAAAAATGAGGCGATTTTCCGGGTCAGGATTGGTCAACGTAAATGTCTCGACATTTTTTATGGCCGTGTCCAGTTCGGCCGAGGGAGTCTGCATGGCGGGACGGGCCAGACAAGCTTTGATGAAGGTGCTGAATTTGATCCTGCTATCGGCAGTGTCGAGAGGGATTTTCTGCGAGGTCGCCCGCGCTTCGGGCAGGTTGCCTTCGCTCATGAAAATCATGGTCGTGATGCGACGTGCCCAAACCGAACCGGCGTCCACGCGAACGAAATCCATGGCACGCTCAGGGTTTCCCATGAGCAGGAAAGTCAGGGCGCAGGAACGAAGGCCCGCGTTTCCCTGGTCCAATGAGTAGGCGGTGTTACACTCCTGCGCCGACTCGTCAAGCTGGCCGCCATAGCGAAGGACGTAGCTTCGCGCGAAGTGAGCAAACGAACTGCCCGGATTGCGCTTCACTAAAGCATCGGCTTGCTGGTAGGCCTTGATCGTCTGGCCGCGCTCGACTTGATTTGCAATTAGTTGGACCGAGGCAGTGACAAGATTGGGATCAAGCGCCAGAGCGCGCTCAAGGGCCGCGTTGGACTTTTGAAACGAGGGCTCGCCGCCTTGGCCATATTGCGCGTCCCAGTAGTAGCGGAGGCCCAAATTTGCCCAAGCGGGGGCATAGGTCGAATCGAGACCGACGGCGCGTTCCAGCATCGCGATGGCTTCTTTGGTCGGCTCGGGGTCGCTGGGCAGGGAAATAGTGCGCAAATAGAGATCGTAGGCTTCTTCATTCTTGGGATGGGTGGCGCTGTTGGAAGAATCGGGCCCGGCGCCCAGCGCAGGCAGTAATGCCTGATTGACTTTGGCCGTGACTTGCGAGCGCATGGCTATGAGGTCGGGTGTGGGCGCGGTAATCGTATCGCTCCAGATCGTGCGATTGTTTTCCACGTCGATGGCTTCGAGCGTGATTTGGAGTTGATCGCCTTCTTTCAAATAATGTCCTGTGACAATGTCTCTGACGTGCATTTCACGGCCGGCTTGTTGAAGATCGAGTCCAGCCTGGGTGTACTTGCTGGTGGTGGCAAAGGGACGTATGGACAAAGACCGCACGTAGCTGAGCGCGGTGGTGATTTCGTCGGGCAGGGCGAGGCGGAGGAAATCGGTATCTTTGTCGGCGCCGAGATTCTGAAAGGGAAGCACGGCGACCGTCGTGAGATTAGAAGCGCTGGCAACGGCGGGCGTGGCAGTTGGTTTGGAGTGCCAGGAATGAAATTCGTTCAGGGCGACAAATGCCAACGTGACTAGAACGCCAAAGATTGCCCAACCGTAACGAGCCATAGGGCTGCGCGGAGGCACTTGGAGTGTGTTGCTGGCAGCAGAACCAGCGGCCGAAATCGGAGAGGGGTTCGAGGACGGGTTTGATGCTTCTGCAAGCGGAGTTTGCGACATCGCCGAGCGGCCGCTTTCCGTATCACGCTTGAGGCGCTGCAAGTCGCTGCGCATCTCCGACGCATGTTGATAGCGCAGATTGCGGTCTTTCTCCAAAGCTTTGTTGATGATGTCTTCGAGCTTGGGCGGAACGTCGTGGTTCAGGCGCACTGCGGGAACAGGCGCGCGATTCATGATGGCTTCACAGATGACAGCGGAGCTTTCGCCGTGAAAGGGAACGTCTCCGGTGGCCATTTCGTAGAGCACGGCGCCGAAAGAAAATAAATCGGTGCGGGCGTCGAGTTCACGGGCGCGAACCTGTTCGGGTGACATATAGGCGACGGTGCCCACCATGGTGCCGGGACTGGTGAGGTGAGCTTCGTTGATGGTTCGCGTAACGCCTTGGGTTTGGCCGGAAGGAGTGTGAGCGTCGGAGACTTTGGCCAATCCGAAGTCGAGGATCTTGGCATGGCCGCGCTTGGTCACGAAAATATTCGCCGGCTTGATGTCGCGATGGACGATGCCTTCGCTGTGCGCGGCGTCGAGCGCGTCGGCAATTTCGATGGCGAGCGCGAGGACGGTATCTGTTTCGAGCGGGCGACCGGCGATGGCGTGTTTGAGCGTCATGCCATCGAGAAACTCCATGGCGATGAAGGCACGGGAGTTTTGATCGTCGGTTTTATATTCGTCGATCTCATAGATCGTGCAGATGTTTGGGTGATTCAGAGCCGAAGCCGCCTGGGCTTCGCGTTGAAAGCGGGCCAGTGCCTGAGGATCTTTGGCGACGTCATCGGGGAGAAACTTCAGCGCGACGAAGCGGTGCAGCTTGAGGTCTTCGGCTTTATAGACCACGCCCATGCCGCCACCGCCGAGTTTTTCGATGATCCGGTAGTGGGAAATGGTCTCGCCAAGCATTGCGAGAATGCTAGAGGGTTACGGGGAGGGAGTCAATTGGGGAGGGAGATGCGGCGCTTCGCTCAATTGGGCGGATGATGCGTCCGCCTCTACGTGAGCAGTTAATCATCTCCCGCGGCGACGGGCAGTTCCTGATCTTTGTATTGCAACTGATAGAGTTTGTAGTAAATGCCGCGGTGGGCGAGGAGTTCCTGATGTGTCCCCATTTCGCGGACCTGGCCTTTGTGCATCACGATAATTTTGTCGGCGCGCTGCACGGTGGAAAGCCTGTGCGCGATGACGACGGACGTCCGTCCTTCGACCATGCGGTTGAGGGCCTCGCGAACGCGAAATTCGGTTTCGGTGTCTACGCTGGAAGTGGCTTCGTCGAGGATGAGAATTTCGGGATCGTGCGCCAGCGCGCGGGCGAAAGAAATGAGCTGCTTCTGTCCGGTGGATAGAGTGCTGCCGCGCTCGTTGACTTCTTCTTTGAATCCCCTGGGTAGAGTGCGGATGAAGTCGGAAAGGTTCACGTCTTCAGCGGCCTGCTCGATATCGGCGTCGGTGATGCGTGCGGTGCCGAGCTTGATGTTGCTCTCGATGGTGCCGGTGAAGAGAAACGGATCTTGCAACACCACGCCATAGCGGTTGCGTAGGTCAGCGAGGTCCATGTCTTTCACGTCCACGTCGTCAATTTTGACTGCGCCTTTTTGGACATCGTAGAAGCGCATGAGCAGGGAGATGATTGTCGTTTTGCCAGCCCCGGTGTGGCCGACGATGGCGGCGGTTTGTCCGGGTTCAATCGTGAAGCTGACGTCGCGGAGGATCCAGTCGGGTTCGTAATTTTTTTCGGGCGAGATTTTTTCCGGCGAGTTCAAGTGCGGTTGGGCGGACGAGGCGTCCGCCCCTACGTGAGTTGGGATTGTCCGGTAGGCAAACCAGACGTGGTCGAACTCGATGCGGCCGGGGCCTTCGGCTTTCTTCACAATCGCAGGGGAGACGATTTCCACCTGTGTATCCAGCAACTTGAAGATGCGTTCGCTCGACGCCATGGCGGCTTGCAGGATGTTGTACTTCTCGCTGAAGTCCATGATGGGGCGGAAGAAGCGCTGCGCGTATTGAATGAACGAGGCGAGCACGCCGATGTCAACAGCTTTGCGCAGCACGTCGCCGCCGCCGAACCAGATGACGCTGGCAATGGCGATGGAGGAAAAGACTTCCACTACCGGGTAATAGACAGCGTGCGTCAGGATGGTGCCTTTGTAGGCATCCATGTGAACGGCGTTAATCTCGGAAAACTTTTCGTAGGCGCGCTCTTCGCGATTGAAGAGCTGCAAAATCATCATGCCACTGACATGCTCCTGCAAATAAGCGTTGATGCGAGCGATGGCGGTGCGAATCTGGCGATAGTATTCTCGGACGCGGTCACGAAAAATCTTGGTGGCGTAGATGATGAAGGGCAGAACGGTGAACGTCACCAGCGCGAGGCTCCAATTGATGGTGAGCATGATGACGACGATGGCGACCAGCACAAAGACGTCTTCAAAGAGCGAGAGCACGCCCGAGGTGAACATATCGTTGAGGGCGTCCACGTCGGAGGTGACACGGGTGACGAGGCGGCCGACGGGATTCTTGTCGAAGAAAGCGACGTGCAGGCGCTGAAGATGGCGGAAAATCTCGGAGCGCAGGTCATACATGACCATTTGCCCTACCCACTGCATGAAGTAGGTCTGCAAGTATTCAAGAATGAAACTGAACAGCAGCAGGCCGACATAGAGGGCCGTGATTTGCGCAATGCCAACGAAGGGCCTATCGCTCAAGAAGCGGTCAAATATCGTGTGCCGGGGAACGGGGGAAAGGTATTTATCAATGGCGACAAGGGTGAGGAACGGCCCCAGGACATCCGCGCCGACTTTTATGAGGATGGCGGCCAGGGCGATACTGGTCTGCCACCAATACGGATGGAGATATTGCAGCAGCCGCTTCATCAGGCGGCTGTCATACGCTTTGCCTAATACCTCTTCTTCTTGGGCCATGCGAAGTTAGATCACAACAGTATTGTAAATAGATGGCGGAAGTGCGGTCGAGGATGGAAAAGGTTTTAGGGCGTATGTTTTGATGAGGAAGCGGGCCAAACGCGCGGTTCTTGCCGCGCGGCCCGCCCAGATCCTTCGCTTCGCAAAAAGCACTTGCTCAGGATGACAATACTTTTTAGAAGTTTTCAAGCAGGCATCAAGCGATTTTGCGGACGACTAGGGCGGAATTCTTGGAGCCAAAGCCGACGCAATTGCAGATGGCGTGTTCAATGGATGCCGTGCGGCCAACTTCAGGCACGTAGTCGAGATCGCATTCGGGGTCGGCTTTGTCGAGATTGATGGTTGGTGGGAGCTTGCCGTGCTCCATGGCGATTAAAGTCGCTGCCAGGCTGGCCGAGCCGCATGCCCCTTGGGCATGACCAATTTGCGATTTAAGCCCTGACATGGGGATTCGCTTCGCATGATCGCCCAGTGCCAGTTTGAGAGCAGCGGTTTCGACGCGGTCGTTCATCTCGGTCGAAGTTCCATGCAGGCTCACATATTGAATATCTTTGTGAGTGAGTTCAGCTTCCTCGAGTGCGAGAGAAACAGCGCGGGCGGGTTCTTCCGGAGAATCGCTCATCCGAACGCGATGAAACGCTTCGCAAGTCGAGCCGTAGCCGGCGATCTCAGCATAAATCTTTGCACCGCGCGCTTTGGCGTGTTCGTAGTCTTCGAGGATGAACATCCACGAACCTTCGGCGAGGACGAAGCCGTCGCGATCGGCGGAAAAGGGACGTGAAGCCCGCTCGGGCGCATCATTCCAGGATTGAGTCAGGGCATGAAGGAGAGAATAGCCCTTAATAATGCCGGGAGTGATGGGTGAATCCACGCCGCCGACTAGAAACATAGGCAAGGCACCGGCTTGAATGTGTTGATAAGCGTAGCCGATAGCATCGGTCGAAGAAGTGCAGCCGGCGGTGACCACATGGCTGTATCCGCGGAAGCCGAAACGCATGCTGACTTCGCTGGGAAGCGTGCCCATAGTGCCGCTGGGAATGCAGAACAAGCTCACCTGTTTGATGTTTCCAGAATGCCAGAGGCGATATTGCTCTTCGGAAAACTCTTGCGCGCCGCCACCTGTGCCGAGAATCACCCCGATTTCACGCTTTTCGTCCATGGTCATGGCGCCGGGGTTTAGCCCCGCGTCTTTAATGGCTTCGTCCGATGCGGCTACAGCCAGGGGAACGACGCGCGAGACATGCTTGCGCTCACGGGCGTCCACCCAAGCGAGTTCGTCGAAGTCAGGAATTTCCCCGGCGATGTGAACCGGCAGATTGGAGGGATCAAAACGCGATATACGCTTGACGCCAGATTTGCCATCAAGAATCGCACGGCAGAAGGCTTCTTTACCCATGCCATTCGGGCTGACGACGCCCATTCCAGTGATGACGACGCGAGGTACCATGGGATTCAGATGCGGCCCACCGATCCAACGAATGCCTGATGCAGCCGCATAGTGGGATAATCAGCTTACATGTCTCTTGGGCTTTATGTCTCGGTGCCGTTCTGCCGCACCAAGTGCAGCTTCTGTAACTTCGCGTCCGACGTGTTTTCGCGCGCGGTGTTTGACCGCTATGTGGAGCGCGTCTGCGCCGACATGCAAAATGACCGCCAGTTGGCCGAAGAGATGGGCGCGGTGTACGACGGTCGCGTAGATACCATCTACTTCGGGGGCGGAACGCCCACTGTTTTGGATACTACACAACTGGAAAAACTATTTGTCACGATTCGGCAAAATTTCGAAGTGCAGGAGAATACGGAGTTTACTATAGAGTGCGCGCCGGGGACGCTGACGCCAGAGATTGTGCAGGTTTTTGAGAGCAATGGGGTCAATCGGGTGAGTTTAGGGGTGCAGTCGTTTGTGGATCAGGAAGCGGCATCGGTGGGGCGATTGCACAAGAGGAGTACGGTGCTCGACGACTTGGCGCGGCTGCGTGATGCCGGAATCGAAAACATCAGCATTGACTTGATTGCTGGGTTGCCGCATCAGACGCGAGACAGTTGGCGGTTTTCGCTGGCCGAAAGCATCGCCTCCGGCGTGCCTCACGTTAGCGTTTATATGCTGGAAGTGGATCACGAATCGCGCTTAGGCAGGGAATTGATTGCGGGTGGAACGAAGTATCACGCGCACTTTGTTCCGGATGATGACGCTACTGCGGAGTTTTACGAAACAGCCTGCGAGCAACTTGATGCTGCGGGAATCAAGCAATATGAGATTTCCAATTTTGCGCGGAACGTATTTGAGTCGCGGCACAATTTAAAATATTGGACACGGCGGTCATATCTGGGTTTTGGGGTGGATGCGCATTCGATGCTCAGCCTCAATGACGGACGAGCAGTCCGATTTTCGACTCCGGATTCGCTTGAGCGGTTTACGGCTGGAGAACGCGCGCCGGGTACGATTGTCTCGCGGGACGAAGCTCTGGAAGAAAGCTTCTTTCTTGGATTGCGGTTGATGCGAGGAGTGAATTTGCGCAGCCTGGAGAATGAATTCGAATCCATCGGCCGGTTCCCGGAGGCGATAGAGGAATCCATTCAGGATGGGCTGTTGGAGCGCAAAGGTGACGTCATCCGACTTACGTCACGGGGAAAGATGCTGTCGAATGAGGTGTTTGAGCGCTTTATCTCTGTTCCGCAGCCAGGTATATAATTCCGCCTGCCGCAGTTTCTACTTTTGAGGTGTCGCATGGGCCTCTGTTCGCATTACGATGGCGCGCATAATCATCCAGTGAATCGTGCGCTGCACATGATCGCCATCCCCCTGGGCTTTTCTTCTCTCATTGTGGTCTGGTTTCATTGGATCATCGGGCTGCTGCTGATTCCTTTTGCCTTCGCGCTGGCCTGGCTCGGACACTTGATTGAAGGCAACAAACCGGCATTCCTTACAAATCCTGTACATGTCTTTGTTGCGCCGTTTTGGATGACGCGAAAGATTCTGGGCCTGCAACCGAAAAAGCAGTAACTCGGAAAATGCACGACCAATCGGTCGGTTGGAGCCGCGCGATTTAGCGATAAATCGCCTGTAAATACGCCACTCTTTGCGTTTTCATTCCTGGTTACTGCAAGAGCTTTGCGGGTTTCCCAGGCTGTGCTTTAATCGAATGTTCCCCCTACGCGGTGAGAGTTTCCTGAAACGCCGCTAAAACTGCACTTATATAAACCGTCCGGAGGCAGTCTTGGATTTCCAACTGAACGAAGAGCAACAGCAACTCAAGAAAAGTGTGCGTGAATTCGCCGAGCGCGAGATTCTGCCCAATGTCATGAAGTGGGACGAGGCCGGCGAATTTCCGCTGGCGACGATCAAAGAATTGGGCCGGCTGGGCTTATTGGGGACGATTTTTCCGCCCGAATATGGCGGCGCGGGAATGGGTTATGTCGAGTACGTAACGGCGATTGACGAGCTTTCGCGCGTGGACGGCTCGGTGGGCATTATTGTTGCCGCGCACACATCGCTATGCTCGAACCATATCTTTCTCGCCGGTAATGAGACGCAGAAAAAGAAGTATGTCAGCAAACTGGCGACAGGGGAATTCATCGGCGCATGGGGATTAACCGAGCCTTCGGCAGGGTCCGATGCGGGAAGCGCGCGCACCACAGCCATTCGGCGGGGCAATGAGTGGGTACTCAACGGGACAAAAACTTTCTGCACAAACGGGCATTATGCCGATGCGCTCGTTGTCATTGCCGTCACGGATCGCGCGGCGCATACGCACGGGCTTTCGGCGTTCATCGTAGAGAAGGGAACAAAGGGCTTTCGTCCGGGAAAGAAAGAAAACAAGCTGGGTTTGCGCGCCAGCGATACCGCAGAGTTGATATTTGAAGACTGTGCCATTCCGGCGGAAAATCTTTTGGGAAAGGAAGGCGATGGATTTATTGACGCGATGCGCGTACTCGACGGCGGACGCATTTCGATTGCTGCGCTTTCGCTGGGCATGGCGCAAGGGGCGTACGAAGCTGCATTGAAATATTCGAAGCAGCGCAAACAGTTTGGCAAAGCCATCAGCGATTTTCAGGCAATTCAGTGGAAGCTGGCTGACATGGCCACCGAAATTGACGCTGCCCGGTTGCTGACCATGCGCGCGGCTTCGATGAAAGATGCAGGACTTAAAACCACTTTGGAATCATCCATGGCGAAGCTCTATGCCAGCGAAGTGGCGGTGCGCTGCGCCAATGAAGGTGTCCAGATTCACGGCGGATATGGGTTTATCAAAGATTATCCGGCGGAGAAGTTCTATCGCGATGTAAAGCTGTGCACGATTGGCGAAGGCACGAGCGAAGTGCAGCGGTTGGTGATTGCGAGGCAGTTGTTGAAAGATTAATTTCCCGTTTCATTTTTACGCATTGTCATTCTGAGCGAAGCGAAGAATCTATGCATCGTTTTCTGAAATAAAGATACATAGGTCCTTCGCGGCAAAAGCGCCGCTCAGGATGACAATTCTTCCCAGGAATTTCCTCTCCGTGCATGTCTGCTTTACACTGACAGTTTGAGCCTCAACATTCAAACATTAGTTAATCAAGTGCGCTCCGGCGATACGCGTGCGTTGGCTCGTGCAATCTCTATGGTGGAGAACCGCACGCTCGGCTCATCTGAGCTGCTGAAGGCATTGTTCCCGCATAGCGGACACGCGCGGATTCTCGGCTTTACAGGCGCGCCGGGAGCGGGCAAGAGCACGCTGGTGGATCAACTCGCGAAGCATTATCGCAAGCACAACAAAAGCATTGGCATTATTGCCGTCGATCCCTCAAGTCCTTACACCGGCGGGGCGATTCTGGGTGACCGCATTCGCATGCAGGACCATTTCGCCGACGCGGGAATGTATATCCGCAGCATGGCGACACGCGGGTCTTTGGGCGGATTGGCTAGAACCACAGCTGATGTCGCGACCGTGCTCGACGCCTCCGGGCGCGACTTGGTAATGATTGAAACCGTCGGCGTGGGCCAGGATGAGGTGGATATCGTTCGGCTGGCCGATGTCACGATTGTGATTCTGGTGCCGGGTATGGGCGACGATGTGCAGAGCATCAAAGCTGGCATCATGGAGATCGCGGATATTTTTGTCATCAACAAGAGTGATCGCGATGGAGCTGAGCGCGTGGAGAAAGAGATTCGCGCGCTGCAATCGCTGGCGATTCGGCACGACAACTGGACACCGACAATCGTGAAGACGGTGGCCAGCGAAGGCAAAGGAATCGAAGATCTCGCATCTGCCATTTCGAACTATGAGACTTATCTGCAAAAGGAAAACCTTGCGCTCAAGCGCAGCATCCACAATTGGCAGGAGCGTCTGGTGGAAATGCTGCGGGATGCTTTGTTGGAGCGGGTACACGAACAAATCGGCGATGAGGCGTGGGCGCGCTATGCGGCCGAGGTAGCCGAACACAAGCGCGATCCTTATACTTTAATGGAAGAGATTTTGGGTGGAATGACAGGCACTGCGCGCGAGACCCCTCGACCCGTTGGAGAAAACAAAGGGCTTCGGGATGACATCACAGAGAAATTATTAAGAACGAAATGACACTAGCTATTGATCATCTCGGAATTGCCGTGAAGTCATTGGCGGCCTCAAAAGCTATATACGAAAAGCTGGGCTGCTCGATTTCTCCGGAAGAAGTTGTTGAGGGTGAGCAAGTACGGCTGGTCATGGTTCCGATGGGCGAAAGCCGGTTGGAGTTGTTGGAGCCGACGTCGGAAAATTCGGCAATCGCTAAATTTCTCGCGAAGCGCGGCGAGGGATTGCACCATATTTCGCTGCGTGTGCCCGATTTGACGGCTGTAGTCGAGCGCCTCAAGCGGGAGAATGTGCGGCTGGTTTCCAACGAGATTAAAATCGGCGCGGGCGGGCATCGTTATGTATTTATTCATCCGTCGAGCGCAGGCGGGGTGTTGCTGGAATTGGTTGAAGGGGGACACTGAAGCGTTGTTAAAACTCAAATACATTGCCATTGGCGTCTGTTTGCTGGGTTCGATTCGGGGCTGGGCGGAAAAAGATGTGAAGCT